>JAYTTC010000590.1:0-15986 GCA_043745255.1 Verrucomicrobiales bacterium | reverse complement strand
AGAAACACGCATCGCCTCCAGGTTAATTTCGTATTTCGTGGTCGGGAGATCATTGGTCCAAGTGATCCCCGTCATGACACCCTGTTCCAATATGATCGCCGGGCCACCTCCGCGAAACGCAGGCTCCACCCGGACCTCTGCGGCACCGGCGAAATCAGTGACTCGCCATCCGGTGAGGGATTGCCCGTCCATCATCGGCTTCGGATCAGGACCAAACTCCACGTGCTTCGGCGGTGAGGCGGGCACAGGAGTCGTTGCAGCACTGGGGGGCAAGGAGTGACTGAGAGTGTGCGCTTCGGCGAGGCTCACCGGAGGGGACTTCGATTCGCTGGTAGGCGACGAGTTTCGGTGAGGGGAACAGCAGCAGCCGGACAGTGTGGCGGCGATCAGCAGGCAGCTGAGGCGGGATTTCTCGAATCCGGGAAAGTGCATAAGCAGTTCATGACAAGGTAGGGGTCCAGAGTCGAGCCCTGAGAGGGATGGAAAAAGCATTGTAACTTCTCCGGGATCAGCGCTGTCTTTACCAAAGCCAAACTGCTGTGAAGAACCCATTTCTCCAGCCACTTCTGATGCTCCTCCTCGGGGGACTCTGCACTCTCGCGGGTTGCTCAAAAAATAAGCAGGCTCTCTCCCAGAAGGAGCCCCGAATCACCGGCTCCTCATCCGACGCTCCAGTCTTGCTGAAAGCAGAATGGCGAAACAAGCATCTCTACGGAATCATCCTGCAGGTCGAGGAGAGTACCCAGGTGCGAAATCGCAACACCGACGAGGATTTCTCACGCGACGTCAAATTCCGTCTGGATTTCAACGCCGAGGCCAACGCAACCCGCCGTGGCACCAATCAATCCCTGGGGCTGGATCTCACCGGACTGATGTTCGAGCTGATCCGGGGGGATGTGCCGCTGATCCACTACGATACCCGCAGCAAAGTGGCGCTTCTAGAAGATGACCAACGCACCACCGATGCGCTCGATCGTCTGATCGGTTCCAAGTGGCGCTACACCGTGGCTGTCGGCGGCACGGTACTCTCCGCCGAAGTGGAAACCAACACTCCCAGCAACAAGGCGCTCGATGCCGACAAAGGGTTACTCGGTCTCAGCCTCGTGAAACGTCTGTTCACTCCGCACTTCTTCCGTCCTTTCCTCGAATTGGGATGGCTCCCGGAGAATCCGGTGAAGATAGGGGACTCCTGGCCGGTGGAGAGAGTCTTCAATGCCGGAACTGTTGGCTCGGTTCAGTTCAATGGGAAATGCACTTTCCGTGGCTGGCAGGACAACCAAGGCAAGCGCTGTGCACGGCTGGACCTGAACGGGGATCTCATGCCGGTGTCCAAACTAGCTGCAAAACTAGGAAGGATCATTCGCGGAAGCGGCGGGAACGAACTCGAGAAGGGGACCATGAGTGGGAAGATCTGGTTCGATCCCGATCAAAGCCTCCCGGTGCAGAGCATCACTGATCTCAACATGACCACGGTGATATACCAACGCGCTCGCCGACCTGTCGGCGATACCATTACCAACGCTCCGCCCGGAGTGAAACTCGTCGTGCCCCTGAGCCTCCAAATAAAACTTAAGATCGTCGATCAGGGAGAGAAAATAACCGCTCAACTCTCTAAGTAAGGAGGGGACGAGGGAACGGGTTCCCGGAAATTGATTCAGTCCGGTGGTCGTGGCGACTGAAGATGGCGGCGCTCTCACGAGACCGCTACCCATTCTAAGCTCCCGTCCACTCCGCTAGCAGACCTGCCAGACGTTGCTGGATGACGGGCACGTGGAAATATTCTAACGCCGCCTGGCGGGCACCGGAGCCAAGTCGCGCACGCAGATCGGGCTGTTCGATCGCGCGACGCAGCACTGCGGCGACGCGCTCAGGGGAGTCGTCGGGAGAAACCACCAGCGCACTGATGTCGTCCTTCACATACCTCGCGTTATCCCCAATATCCGTCGTGATAACCGTGCGGGCTGCAGCGAGGTATTCTGAGAGCTTGGTGGAAAGGCCCGAGCGGCTCCAAACAGAGTTCGTGCGCAGATTCAGGAGAATGTTTGCATTGGCAACCTCTTGTTTCACGACCGAGGTGGGACAAAAGCCACGTAGTTCGGTCCACTCCGCGATGCCTAGTTCCTGAGTCAAGCGTTGCAGTTGTTTCACTCGAGGGAGATCCGGGTTCGCCCCCAAGAATCGCATCCGAAACGCAATGCCCTGCTGCTTCAGGCATCCCAGCGCACGAGCAATCTTTTCGATGTCCTCGTGCTCGCCAAAACCGCCGGAATACAGAAGCAGCGGCTCAGGGTGCAACGATTCAGGAGGCATCGCCCAAGCATTGGCATCGATGATCGTCGGAACGATGTGAACTCGCTCAGGGTGTTGGGAAAGGCGTCCGTATTTTTCCTGCAAATAGGACGAAATCACCCAAATCTGGTCCGCCATCCGGGAGCACCAATGATCGGCCGCCCAGGAGTTCAAACCAAAGACGCGTTGAGCCATTCCGACCCGGTCGCGGAGGACAAGTTCCATCCGCTCGTCTTCATAGCACTGAACGGTGGGGATCCCCAAGCGACGCGCGAGACGCGTGATGGGGTAGGTGTCGTAGAAGGCCAGGTGGTTGAAGATCACCAAATCAAGCTCACCTGCCTGAGCCGCTGCGCGAACTTTTCGGAGAATCGCCCGCACCGCGCGCAGCTTGAGGCCGATCGCCTGAAATCCACGTTGACGTTCCGTCGTTCCCAGAACGTATTCGTAGCGTGCTCCGCAAAGATCTCCCGCCACCTCCTGGGTACCGGCGGATTCAAGGCTATGCTCGTTCCAGACCGTCACCCGATGTCCCATCGACGCCAGAGCGCCCACCAGGGTGCGCAAACGTCCGGTCCTGCCCCATCCCTCCGGAAGGTCAGCGACGGTCACAAACCCAATCGAAAGAGACCGACCTCTCATGTGAAAAACTTTGTATCCCGCCGAGTGAGCTGGTGGGACAGCAGGCCATCAAGCTGCCTCGCCTCAATCCTGAAATTGGGGAAACCTTGCATCCGCACTAGGCTGGAGCTCCAACCCCCTCGGCACCGGTGATGCCGGTTTCCGTTTCCTTCTTTCTGAGGGGGGCAGTTGCGCTCTCGGTAACACGGCGCACGGCCTCCGCCACACCGCCGTTCAAGCTCAAGCTGAATGCCACGGTTCCGGTGAGAACATAAAGACCACTGCTGAATGCACCGAAGACCGCAAAGTAAAAGATCACCTGGGCGAGATAAAACGCGAAGAGGAAGGTGTTCAGCTTTTGATACTCGGGAAGTCCATAACGGTGATTTCTGTAGATAGCGTAAATGCCGGCGACCAGGAACCAAATGAAAGCGAGCAAACCAAACACCCCCAGAGGAATAAGCACTGAAAGGGGCCCGCTGTGATAGTCTCCTGCAATGGAGGCGGTCTCGAAATCGCTGATGAATCCGCGCTTTTGAGACTCGCGAGCGAGATAGAGATCCACCGGATTCACGGCATACCCCTTGCCTAACCAAAGGTAGTGGGGCACCTCCTCCATCAACACGCTCCACATGCGCAGTCGCCAGTCCGTCGAAGCCCAGGCATCGTAGCGCACCACAGGATTAACCTTAACAGGCAGGAAGCAAATCGCACGTTGCACCACCAGCGGAAGCTTGGAGGTGAATGGCACCAGCGCTGCGGCACCCAAAAGGCCTGCCCCGAGGATGACGTAGAACAGCTTTGTCTGATACAGCCTTTCGATGCAGAACTGGATGGCGAAAATCATCGCGAACAGAATGGGCATGGAACGAAACCCACCAAAAGTGCTAACCGCAATGGCACTCACGAAGAAGAGGATCCGATACGGCTGGTTGACGTAGAATGTCTCCTTCAAGCGAATCGGGAGTAGTCCCCATCCTTCGCTAAACTGAAAGATTCCTTTCACACCATGCCTAAGCAGCAGAAAGCAAAACGGAGCCATACAGGCGAAGGCGACGCCGCTCAAGCGAAGGAATGAACGATCGCTAACTCCGTAGTCGGCCTGAATCTGGAGCACCGCGACGTCCACGGGAAAGAGCCAGAAGAGCCAATAGATTTTCAAGGAATAGGCCAGATTGCTGATCGCGCTGGTCAGGCCAGAGAGGAAGAAAATCGAGCAGTAGAGCAGAGCTTTGTGTGGGGGAATCTTCTGCCATGAGAGCGCAAAAAAACCGACGATCGCAAAAATAGCCTCCATGTACTTCTTGCCGCCGTAGGAGGCAGACCCGAACGTTCGCAGGCCGATGCCGCCCCTAAAATAGGCCGTCACCAAAATGACCGTTAACAGGCAGACCATTGGCAGCGTCAGCCACCAAACGTTTTGCAGCCGCTTCTCCTTGTTCATCACCCGATCTAAAATCGAAAATGCCACGCTCACCACTCCCAGCAACATCCACATACGCGGCTGACCCGGCAGAAAAAATGCGTTCAATGAAGCGTTCCAAGTCACCAGCACGAAGAAGTGATGCCACTTGAGGAAAATAGGAACCAAGAGAAGCATCATCACCAACCCCACCCCAGCTAATGAGGTGAAATCCAGGGGCGTCGTGAGCAGATAGCCCATCAACAGCGCCAAGGGAACACAGAGACCGTAAATGATGACACTCCGCGGTATCGCGACGTTACTGTTCATGAATCACAAATCGTTAAAGACTTCGAAACCACTCTCAGAATGCTCGAACCACCAGAAGGCAACTCGCCCTCACGAAAGATAATCGTCCGCGATCCAGAGAACTTGAGCCGTTCTGTCTCAATCCAACCTCGATCACAACGCATTCGACAGAGATTCAGCGAAGACGCTCGAAAATATCGAGAGAGAACCTCCACTACAAGTACGCAGACCGCAACGAGGGAAATCCGGGTGCGATCAAAAGTGAGGACGGCCCCCTATTCTCCTGCGGCATCGGGGAGATCGCACGGGACGACATCCACTGCGACCTTAAGCGTGTGATCACCACTGCCCACGATAACGCCGCGGAGGGGGCTGACATCGCTGAAGTCGCGTCCCCAAGCCACGGTGATATGCCGGTTTGAAGGGAGCAGATTGTTGGTGGGATCGACATCCAGCCATCCCAGGCCCTGTCCGTAGACCGAGAGCCAGGCGTGGGATGCGTCCGCGCCGGCGAGTCGGACCTGACCGGCCGGCGGATCGGTTTCGAGGTAGCCACTGACATAGCGCGCAGGAAGTCCGAGCGAACGGAGGCAGCCAATTTGAAGCTGCGCAAAATCCTGACACACCCCTCGGCGGTTCTTGAATACCTCCTCCAAAGGGGTGGCAATGGTGGTGGCCTGCGGATCAAATTTGAAATCGCGATGAATCCGTGCGGTCAGGTCCAGGACGGCCTCGAGCATCGGACGCTCTTTGCAAAAAGAAACCGAGGCGTAGTCCTGGAGCTCGTCATTGGCCTTCACCAGGGGAGAATCGAAGAGGAACTCTGACGCTTCAAGGCCGGGCCCTTGCTGGGTGCCGCGACAGGCCTCGCGCACTGACTCCCACGCCGGTGTCTCCGCAGGGAGAGGCGAGGATCGTCGCGTGACTGCCACACGTCCCTTCGAAGTCACGACCAGCTTCCGATGCGCTCCCTCCACCGTGAGGAAAGTCACCTCGTTTCCGAAATAGTCGACATGGGACTTCGCAATGGCAGGCCGGGGATGGATCTCGAGTTCGTGGCTCAAGCAGCGTTGGTGACCCATCTGCCGGGGAGTGAGTCGAACCACATGATGCGAAACCGATACCGTATCGCGGTAGTTGTAGGTGGTGGAGTGGGTGATGTCGTAGGTCATACAGGCGTCAACGGTCAACTCACCCTCGCCACCGTGAGGCTGAAATAGTGCTGAGTGAGCTCTTCAGAAAGAGAGCTGAACTCTGTATCGAACTGGGCAAGCCAATCAGCGATCGCGGGGGGACTTCCCTCCTTGGCCGGGCGAGAGAGCTCCAATAAATCCGCGTCGGCGATCCGGGCAAGCAACTCGGAAATTCTCAGCTGCTCGGCCGTGCCACTCGAGCCGGAAGTATCGCGGGGAAGATTGCTGGCATGCTCACTCAGGGCGTTGATCTGAAAACTGAGAGAGCGGGGATTTCCCTGCTCCGCAATCAATAGGTCCAGGACCGAGGGCAGCTGCGCTTGAGAGAAGAAACGACGCCGGTAGGTCATCACGCTGTCGGCAATTTCGAGGAGCGGTTCCAACGTTCCCGGAGTGCTCGCCTCCACCGCCACGGCAGAGTGAACCAGCCGAGTAAGGTTCATCGCCCGCTCCAGACGACGCCCCAGATCCAAGAACCGCCAACCATGGCCTCGAGTCATATTTTCCATCTCCATCCCGCTGAATGCGCCCAGGTCCATGATCAAGGTATTGAGCAGCGCGAGGGCGTTCGCCAGCGGGATGCGTCCCGGTCGAGTGCGGGAATCGAGTTGGAGCTGGTTGAGAATCCGCCATGTGTCGGAGGAAAAACGGTCGCGGGCGATCGACGCGATGTGCCGGATCCGAAGCACCAACTCCCGCACACTGCCCAGGCGAGTCGGTTGGTAGATGAGCGCCAGAGTCTCCAGCTCAAGCTCCTTCTGGGAGATACGCCCCAGAAACCGATCAGGAAGTAGTTCCAGGCGAACCAACATTTGCACCAGCGCTCCCAATTCCGGAGAGCTCTCGCTTCCACCTTCATCGGCGAGCCGGGTGATCACGCAGCGCAGCACGCGAAGTCGGTCCTCCAACCTCTCGGCATATCGCCCGAGCCAATACAAGTTGTCCGCCACGCGACTAGGAAGCTCGGTAGCAACCCGCTGAGTAACGACCGGCTGACCCGCCGGGGTGAGCAGCGAAATAGGCGAAACCGGGCCCTCCGACAATACCCAGGTGTCTTTGCTTCCTCCCCCGCTTTGCATCGAAACCACCGGATCCGCTGACGACGTGGAAACTCGCGTCAGCCCACCCGGCATGACGGAGAATGAGTCGCCGTGGGCGGTGATGTAGGCACGTACCACCACGCGACGGGGCTCCAGTCGGCTATTCGACCAAACTGGGGCGGTGGATAAGGCGACCCGCTCCTGTCCCACAAACTCGTGAGGGCGTGAAGCGATCGAGGCTCTCAGTTTTTCCCGATCCTTCGCGGAGAGCGTGCCGCCAAAAAACGGCAGACGAGAGACCGAACCAAACGCGGCTTTAACGACGATTTCGTCCAAATGGTTCAATACATACTGGTGTTCCCGGGCCTGACCGCACCACCAGGTGGCGACACTCGGCAGCAGCAGCTCCTCACCCAGCAACTTGCGGCAGAGCGTGGGCAGAAAAGCCAGAAAAGCCGGGCTCTCGATGAGTCCGGAACCGAGAGCGTTTGCGAGGGTCACATGTCCGGAGCGCGCGGCCTCGACCAAACCGGGGATGCCGAGAAAAGAGTCGTTCCGGAGCTCGAGAGGATCGCAGAAGGTGTCATCCACGCGACGCAGAATCACGTCGACTGGCTGCAGGCCTTCCAGGGTTTTTAAGAACACCCGACGATCCCGCACCGTTAGATCGCCCCCTTCCACCAGGGTAAAGCCGAGATAGCGTGCCAGATACGCGTGCTCAAAATAGGTCTCGTTGTGGGGGCCTGGAGTGAGGAGCACCACGTGCGGGTTGTCGCGGTTACCCAAGGCAAGACTGCGGAGAGTATCGCGGCTGACGCTGAAAAATGCGGCCAACCGCTGGACCTGAAGATCGCGAAATTCATCAGGAAGAATTCGCGACAGAACGATCCGATTTTCCAGGGCATAACCCGCTCCCGAAGGTGCCTGAGTGCGATCCGCAAGAACCCACCATTTCCCATCCGGTCCTCGAGAGAGGTCCGCCGCGTGAAGGTGGAGGTAGATACTACGCGGAACACGCAAACCGTGGCATGCCCTGAGAAAAGTGGGGTTTCCAAATACCAGCGCGGGTGGGATGGATCCGTCCCTCAGCAAGCGCTGCGGACCATAGAGGTCATTGAGGACCAGGTTGAAGAGCCTCGAGCGCTGTATCAGCCCTTCTTCGATATGGGACCACTCGGCCGAAGAGACGAGGAGCGGCACCATGTCGAGCTCCCAGGGTCGATCCATGCCCTGGGGATCCCCGTACACATTATAAGTGACCCCATGCTCGCCAATGATCCGACGGCCATTCTCCCAGCGTACCCCTAACTCCTCCGACCCCAACCGCTGGAAGGAGTCCATGAAGGGTTGCCAATGCTTTCTGATCTTCCCCGGCTCCCGAAGCGCTTCATCAAAAGCACCGGAAGGCAGGTCATAGCCTGCTAAAAGCCCCTTGGGTTTAGAAATGATTCCAGACTCGGTTGGCGCACTCATCCGCTCAGGGGCTCAAGGTAATGCATCCCCCCACACCGGAGCAACCGACGGTGTGAAGGAAATTTCAACCTCTTCCAGCTCGAGCGAGCCTGGCAGCCGAGTGCAATCCTCATGACTCTCGTGATGACCGCCTTAGCCATGTCTCAAATCGAGCGTGAAGGGGAACTCTGGATTGCTCTCCGGAGGCGTCACCTTGACGCGCCCGGGCGTGTGCCCTTGTTTTAGGAAACGAGCCAATCGGCGACTCTCGGCCTCATAGGCGTTCACCGGAAGAGTGTTGTAGCTCAGTCCTCCGGGATGAGCCACGTGATAGGTGCAACCCCCCAACGAACGGCTGTTCCAGCTGTCCACCAAATCAAAAGTAAGCGGTGCGTGCACGCCAATGGTAGGGTGCAAACAGTCAGGAGGCTGCCAGCCGCGGAACCGCACACCGGCAACATATTCACCCTCGATACCGGTCGGATGCAGCGCCACGGTGCGGCCGTTACACGACAGGAGGTGTCGCGAGTCGGTCATCCCCCTCACTTTCACTTGGAGTCGATCCAGCGAGGAGTCGACGTAACGCACCGTGGCTCCCGCGGCACCCTGCTCTCCCAACACATGCCAGGGTTCCAGCGCCTGGCGAATCTCGAGGTTAATCCCTCGCCGAGTCACGTCCCCGTAACGCGGGAAGCGAAACTCCAAATGCGGTGCAAACCACGCATGCTCCATCGGGTAGCCGTTGTCCCGCAGGTCCTCGATGACATCGCGAAAGTCTTCTTCGACGAAATGCGGGAGCATGAAACGATCGTGCAGCTCGGTGCCCCATCGCACCAAAGGTCGCTGGTACGGATGGTTCCAGAAGCGCGCGATCAGCGAACGTAACAACAGCTGCTGAGTGAGGCTCATGCGCGCGTGAGGCGGCATTTCAAAGGCACGAAGCTCGAGCAACCCAAGTCGTCCAGCGCTGCCTTCGGGTGAGTAAAGCTTGTCGATGCAAAACTCGGCTCGATGGGTGTTCCCCGTGACATCAACCAGAAGATTCCGGAAGATACGGTCGACTAGCCAGGGAGCCACCGGACCGTGTTTCGGAATCTGCCGAAATGCGGTCTCTATTTCGTAAAGCGAATCATTGCGGGCTTCATCTACCCGCGGATGCTGACTGGTGGGACCGATGAACAAACCGCTAAAGAGAAACGAGAGAGAAGGATGGTTCTGCCAGTAACAGACAAGACTCTTTAGCAGATCAGGTCGTCGAAGCAGGGGACTGTCGGCAGGGGTCTGCCCACCCATGACAATATGATTACCACCCCCAGTGCCAGCATGCCGTCCGTCGATCATGAATTTCTCCGTCCCCAACCGTGACTGCCGGGCCTCGTCGTAGAGAACCGTGGTGTTGTTAACGAGCTCGTCCCAGCTGTGGGCGGGATGCAAATTCACCTCGATCACCCCTGGATCTGGAGTCACTTTGATATGACTGAGTCGGGCATCTGACGGAGGCGGGGAGCCTTCGATCACGACGGGAAGTTTCAGCTCGGTGGCGGTCTCCTCAATCGCGGAAATCAGGCTGAGATAGTCTTCGGTCTTGGACACCGGAGGCATGAAGACATGGAGACGCCCTCCGCGAGGCTCGATGCAGAGCGCGGTGCGCACCACCCATTCTGCGGACTGTTGAGGCGAGGGACGTCGATCGCGCGATTCCAGTCGATCGCGCGTGGGTCCCTGTCTTTTCGGATCGGGAACTCCCCCAGCGGTGCCCGGTGCCTGCGACCCGAGCAAACCGTCACGGGGTCGCCCTTCCTGGCGCAACTGACGCCGGAGTTCTTGCGGCGTGGGAAGCGAAGGGAACTTCACCAAAGGATCGGGTTCATTGATGTACGGGTAGTCCGATTTGGAAACCCATGGGACGGAATCCAAGGGCAGACGAAGACCCATGGGCGAGTCGCCCGGATGAAGAAACATGGGCTCGGATCGCAGAAACCACTGTCCGCTCGTCCATGGAGATCCTCCCTCCTCATCACGTTGGATGGGCAGGACGTAGCCAACCGTCTTGTTTAAGCCCTGAGTAAAAATCTTGGCGAGTCGACCCCTCTCCTCGACATCCTCGAGCCGGGACTTTAGGGGATCCACGTTGCTGGGAAGGCGTCGCTCACGCCACATGTAGTACCACGCATCCTCGTAAGCGGGGATGATGTGTTTCGGCTTCACGCCTAGAACCTGGGCCAATCGAGTCAGGAATCGATTCGCTTCCTTCTCGTCGTGGCCCTGCTGAATCTCCTCGGAAGCGAAGAGCGAGTCGTCGTGCCACAGCACCTGCCCATCCCTGCGCCAATAACAGGCCAAAGCCCATCGTGGTAGGGATTCCCCGGGATACCACTTGCCCTGGCCGTAGTGGAGCAAGCCTCCCGGAGCAAACCGCTGCTTCAATCGACGGATCAGTTGTCCGGACAATTGCCGTTTCTGGGGACCGACTGCAGTGAAGTTCCACTCTTCTCCGTCCATGTTATCGACGGAAATGAAGGTAGGCTCTCCACCCATGGTGAGTCGGACATCATTTTTCTTCAGCTCGCCATCGATCTGATGTCCAAGCGACTCGATGTTTTTCCACTGCTCGTCTGTGTAAGGGAGGGTCACTCGCGGTGACTCGTGGATACGAGTCACTTTCATCTCATGGCTGAACTCGCATTCGCACTCATCGATAGCACCTGAAATAGCTGCGGCATTCGACGGCTGGGGAGTGCAGGCCAACGGAATATGACCCTCGCCCGCCATCAAGCCGGAGGTAGGGTCTAGTCCGATCCATCCCGCTCCCGGGAGATACACTTCGCACCAAGCATGCAAATCGGTGAAATCGACTTCAGCGCCGGTAGGGCCATCCAGAGACTTGAGATCAGGACGAAGTTGAATGAGGTAGCCGGAGACGAAGCGGGCCGCCAGACCCAACTGACGAAAGAGCTCCACCAGCAACCATCCCGTGTCTCGGCAGGATCCTGAGCGGAGCTTCAGCGTCTCCTCCGGAGTCTGCACTCCGGGTTCGAGGCGTATCAGATAGCTAATCTCGCGGGAAAGACGCTGGTTGATGCCCACCAGGAAGTCGATGGTGCGAAGCGGCGTCAGATCCACCGTTGCAAGAAACTCCTTCATTAACGGAGTCGCTGTACTCGTTTCGAGAAAGGGGCCCAGGTCTTTCAACAACTCTGGCTCGTATTTGAATGGAAATTTCTCAGCCGTCGGCTCGAGAAAGAAATCGAAGGGATTGTAAACCGACATCTCAGCTACCAGATCCACCTCGACGAGGAACTCGGTCGTTTTCTCCGGAAACACCAGCCGAGCGTGGTAGTTGCTGAACGGATCCTGCTGCCAGTTGATGAAATGCTTCTTCGGAAGGATGCGCAGCGAGTAGCTGAGGATGGGCGTTCGGCAGTGGGGCGCAGGGCGGAGCCTGACGACATGCGGCGATTGGCTGACCGGTCGGTCATACCGATAGTGGGATCGATGGTGGAGGGCGACGTGAATCGACACAGAGATTTTGGTATTGGCGTTGTGGGTGGTGGGATCGCGAGGTCAGAGCCCGATCACTCAGGCTGGAACGCGATCAAGTATCACTCGCCGCCCCGGCGAGAAAGCGATTGGCATCAAACCCGTCGACGTGGAATCCCTTGGTGGAGTTGTAATGCAGGACAGAGACCGCATTGTTGCGACCTTCCACCAAAAGCTCAACCGCCTTGGCACCCAGCTGGGCCGCGTAAAATCGATCAAACAAGATCGGTCGCCCTCCCCGCTGTGTGTGTCCGACTTTGCGAGTAACTGGGATAATTGAGGCCAAGGTCGTTGTCGATGGTCTTTGGGGCCAGGACCGTCGGAAGGCGATCAGCGAGGGGCTGCAAACCATTCAGAGTGCCGTCGCCGCCCACGCAGATCAGTCCCTCGATTCCAAGCCGGCTCAACCTCAAGGCAATCTCATCCAGTTTCTTGTGATCTGCGGGATCCACGTAGTCGCGCGAGGAACCGATGAGCGTCCCTCCCTTTGTGGGGTCCATCTCAGGGATCTCCTGATACAGTGGGTTCAGGTGGACGTGAGGAACCTGGGGATTGAACAGGCTATTGAATCCCTTGATCAATCCGATCACCTCGACCTTGAGCTGGTTTGCCCGCACTACCGCCCCGTGGAGGGTGGCGTTCAACGCCGGGGTGTCGCCTCCGGCTGTAAGAATGGCGATGCGTTTCACAGCGAACGGTTGCTTCCCAAGGTCTTTCCCGGAGCCGGCACTCGCTTGGCTAGGAAGGTGTCGTAGACACCGACACCGACCCGATTGATCTTGGATTGAAGATCGTCGAGATACTCGTGAAGCCCAGCGCCCACGATGTCATCCACCATGGCGTAGGCGAGGTCAGAGCTCAGTTGACCGAGTAGCTTTTCAGGATCGTGACGAAAACTGCCTATCGGTGTGCCGGAGATCGCGTGAAGGGAGTCGCGAGCCGCGTTCAGACAAAAACGGATCGCGCGTGGAAACTCAGGATCGAGCAGCAGAAAGTGGACGATCGCCTTGGGCGAGATGCGACCGTGTCTCTTGCGATACATTTCAAATGCGCTCGCGGAACGAAGCACTGCGGCCCATTGAATATCATCGAAGGGAGTCCCCACATCCGCGACCGAACGCAGAAGAATGAAATACTTCACATCGAGGATGCGGGAGGTCTTGTCGGCTCGCTCCAACTTGCGTCCCAGACGACCAAAATGCCACCCTTCGCTATGAGTCATTGTGGCATCGGTGATGCCGGTGAACAGATGGCTGGCCAGCTTGACTTGTGAGTAAAAATCATCCGCCGAATCGGTTCCCGTTCCGGTCAAAGCCGCATCGTTCACCATCAGATAAAACTTGTTCAGCTGAAGCCACATCTCCGAGGAGATGATCTCCCTCACCGATCGAGCGTTCTCCCGCGCTGTGCGCAGGCAAGAAATTACCGAATTCGGATTGTCCCGATCGAAAGTCAGGAAGTGAATCACGTTCTGCTGAGTCGGTTTGTCATAGCGTTTAGCAAAGTCCTCATGGTCCCCAGTGGTGTTGACCAGCGGCTCCCACTGCTGCCCGGACCCTCCCGGGGAATCCAGCATCAGGTTGAGATTGACGGCCACAAAGCGCGCCACGTTCTCGGCACGCTCGACATAGCGACTCATCCAATAGATCGACTCGGCAACTCGACTGAGCATTAGGCGAGGACTCCTTGGACTTGTGACTGCGTTTGAGAGTGCTGGGCTTGATTCACATCCACCGGCAAAACGGACTCACTCTCGGTAGTGAGGTTGTCGGCCAAAACCCAGGTGTCTTTGGTGCCTCCTCCCTGAGAGGAGTTCACCACCAGCGAGCCTTTCTTCAACGCCACTCGTGTGAGCCCGCCTGGCATCACAAAAATTTCCTTTCCATAAAGAATGTACGGCCTGAGATCCACATGACGGCCCTCAAGATGGTCGCCCACGATGGTCGGCACTCGGGAGAGGGCAAGCGTGGGCTGGGCAATGTAGTTGCGCGGGTTTTCACGAATCCTATCGCCGAACTCAGCGCACTGCTCGGCCGTGGAGTGCGGGCCGATGAGCATACCGTAACCTCCAGACTCGTTGGCCGCCTTCACCACGAGCTCGGGCAAATGTTCGAGGACATACTTCAGGTCCTGCTCCTCATCGCAGATGTAAGTGGGCACGTTAGGAAGGATCGCGTCCTGGCCGGTGTAATATTTCACCATCTTCGGCACGTAGGCGTAGACCACTTTATCGTCCGCCACTCCGGTTCCAGGGGCGTTCGCTAGTGCAACATTTCCTGCCTTGTAGACCTCCATCAGCCCAGGCACGCCGAGCATGGAGTCCTCACGGAAGGACTCGGGATCAAGAAAATCATCATCGATGCGGCGATAGATCACATCCACTCGCTCGAATCCGTGAGTGGTACGCATCCAAACGTAACCGTCGGATACCACCAAATCCCCTCCCTCCACCAACTCCACCCCCATCTGTTGCGCCAGAAAGGAGTGTTCGAAGTAAGCAGAGTTGAACATTCCCGGCGTTAGGACCACCACCCGAGGGCTGGTTACACCGTCTGGAGCGAGATAGTCCAACATATCGCGCAGTCGAATCGGATAGTTGGCCACCGGACGAATCCTTGATGAGGCGAAGATTTCCGGAAAGAGACTCTTCATCAAATGCCGGTTCTCCAGCACATAGCTGACCCCCGACGGGCAGCGCAAATTGTCCTCCAAGACGTAGATCTGCCCGTCGCGGTGCCGAACCAGATCGGTCCCTGTGATGTGGCACCAAATGCCTCGCGGCGGTTTAATTCCCATGCACTGGGTTCGAAAGCCTTTGGACGACTCGATCACATGCCGCGGTATGATCCCATCCTTCAGGATCTTCTGGTGATGGTAAATATCGTCGAGGAAAAGATTGAGTGCGTGAATTCGCTGCTTCAGCCCCCTTTCGATACGTTCCCATTCCGTGGCGGGGACGATGCGTGGCACCAAATCAAAAGGAAGCGTCTTCTCCACGCCCGCGCTGGCCCCGTAGACATTAAAAGTAATGCCCATCTGGAGCAGCGCTCGATCCGCAGCCTTCTGGCGGTGCACTAACTCTCCGTCAGGGAGGGATTCAATATTTCGAGCCAACGGGCGTGCCGCCGACCGTGGATCCCCTCCCTCGCTAAACATTTCATCGAAGAACTCGCCGGTCTCGTAGTTGCCGAGCTTCATGGTGTTCAAAGCAGTTACCCTAGGAACAAGGGCTTTTGCAGCCCCTTGATAGGATTCAATACGGCCTTAAGCAACTGCAATGCCGGGAAACGCTCAACCATGAAAAGTTTTACACTGCGGTCAAACCCTCAGCAAATCCCCAATATTTTCCCAGTCCCGATGCATCTTCCTCGCTCCCGATCTCCCCCCGCCGGAAGTCACACTCCAACACTAGGCTAGAAGAAACAAAAAGGTTGTTCCCTTCTTTTCCGACTGCCCAAACTTAGCCAGGCATCGAAATCCGGGAATCATCGATGCTTTTCCGCTCGGAAAAGGCCCCTCTGGCTTCGGCCTAACGTGCCCGCAGTTTCAAAAGACGCTCGCCTGCACTTCGCAAGGTTTCTTCCTTCTTCGCGTAATGAAAGCGGATTAGAGAGTTCACCGGCTCCCGGAAGAAACTGGACCCCGGCACTCCGGTGACCCCGATCTCCCGAGTCAGCCATTCTGCTGCCTCTTGATCCCGCTTTGAATCCGAGGGAAGAAATGTCCACCAACACATAGTAGGACCCCTGGGGCTGGGTGAAGGGCAGCCCGGTCTGAGTCAGATACCCGAGGAAAATCTCTCGCTTGCGTGTGTAGAGAGGTGGGGCGGGGATGGGCCGATACGGCCCACGCTACAGAACTACAGCTGACGTGCCCTCGCACGGTTTCCCCTCTTCTGTAGTGTCGTCCGTATCGGACGATCCGGCCGGGGATGGGCCGATACGGCCCACACTACAGAACTGCAGCTGGCGTGCCCTCGCACGGTTTTCCTCTTCTGTAGCGTCGTCCGTATCGGACGATCCGGACGGGGATGGGCCGATACGGCCCCTGGAGTTTGGCCATTTTTTAGCTGGACTCATTTTTGGAGCTGATGCACGCTCTGAGGCGAGATGAGCGAAGTTCGAGTTCAAGGTCGGCTAT
>JAYTTC010000589.1:0-4227 GCA_043745255.1 Verrucomicrobiales bacterium | reverse complement strand
AATACCACCGGAGAAAGCCGCTCCTCAAGGCGCTTGATTTGGAGGCGCTTCGGACCTATCACTTTCCAGGTAACGTCCGCGAGCTTCGCAATTTGCTGGAGCGCTCCCTGCTTCGAACTCCGGAGGACTCTGCCACGCTGGTCCTGGATCTGAACTGGCTTAAGACGAGTCGCGCCACCCCTCCGACTGCGCCGACCTCTCCACCCGTTAGCGCCCGTGCAGATCTTTCGCCGATCGACCAGCAAGAGTATCAGCTCATCAGGCAGGCCCTGCAGATGGAAGGGGGCGGGATTCGACGCGCTGCGGCCCGCCTGGGACTCACCCACCAGGCTCTCCTGCGCCGCCTGCAAAAGTGGCCGGAGCTTCGTCAAGATATCCCGGTTGGGCGACAATAGCTCTCCCGCCTGCCCACGCGTCACATTCATGCCGTTCGATTTCGGCAGTCTCTTTCAGTGGAATCGAGCTCAGTGTGCGAGCGCCTGCCCTTTACAGCCTGCTCGACAAGCAGACACGGAATGCTTTGAGTCTGGGACGCAGTACGCAGATGGGTGCCTTCAGACAAAACCACCGATTGAGTGTAATGTCTCGAGATGCCGGTCGACCTGCAGCAATTAGAAATCACGATGCCGCAAAGCTCAGGAGTCCGTAGCTTTTCCCTTCGGGGGACGGTGATGATCCTTGTTTTCGTGAGCCTTTGTTTGTTGCGGCTGAGCGCCGAGGATCCGCCGTCGGAGTCTTCCGCGAATTCCCCAACTACGATTGTGGAACTGGGTGGGACGGTTCAAATTTCGCTTTCGGGCAGCGCTGAGTGGCGTTCTGCGGCGATAAACCAGATCCTGAAGCCCGGTGACCGCATTCGAACGCTGGTAGAGAGCCGGGCGACCATTCGTCTTTCGGATCGCAGTGTGATTCGCCTGAACCAATCAACCTTGGTGGAGATCCAGGCACCCACTCAGCCGACCGCCCGAAAGAGGTTTCGTCTTCGCAGTGGTAAGCTGTTCTTTCTAAACCGGGAAAAACCATCCGACATCGAGTTTGAAACACCCCTGGCAACCGGGGCGATTCGCGGAACTGAGTTTCTGTTGGAGGTTTCTGAAACGGATGGCTCCACCCGGCTCACGGTCTTGGATGGGGAGGTCGATCTGCAAAGCGGCGATGAGTTCACCACCATGACTGATGGAGAACAGGCCCTGATTCGCCCCGGGGCACAGATCAAGAAGTCTCCCGTGCTGATGGCGGTCAACCTGATGCAGTGGGCGCTCTATTATCCGGGCGTTTTAGATCTGAAGGACATCGGAATCGAGCGAACGGCACCCGTTCTCTGGTCGGCCTCCATCGAGGCCTATCGGAGTGGCGATATGCCAAACGCCACCGCTCTACTCCCGCGCGGAGTGGTCCCTGCAACGGAAGCGGAGCGTGGGTATCTTGCAGCGCTGCGTCTGGCGGTGGGACAGGCAGAGGAGACGGAGACTTTGGTAGCCTCGTTGGCTCCCGATTCCGCAGTCGGAAACGCGTTGCGAGAGATTGTGGCTGCCGTGAAGTTTCAACCCTGGCTCTCCCCCCGAGCCCCTGCCACCGGCTCGGAATGGCTCTCACATTCCTACTATCTGCAGTCGCGATCAGAACTCGACGCCTCCTTAAGGGCGGCCCGCAAGGCGGTGGAACTGAGTCCGGGGTTTGGCTTTGCCTGGGTGCGCGTGGCTGAGCTGGAGTTCGGGTTCGAGCATTTGAGCCGAGCTCAGGACGCCCTTAGAGAAGGGCTGCGGCTCTCTCCCAGAAACGCTCAAGCCATCTCGTTGCAGGGATATCTCATCTTGGCCGAGAACAAGCCGGCTGCGGCGGAAAAGCAGTTTGAGATCGCCCAGCAGATGGATGGGGCGTTCGCCAATGCTTGGGTGGGTCGGGCCCTCTGTTTGCAGCAGCTTGGAAGGCCTGATGAGGCGCGTCAGGAATTGGAGGTGGCCGCCGCCCTCGAGCCCCAGCGCGCGATCCTGCGAAGCTACCTAGGCAAGGCCTGGGGCCAGGCGAAGGAGGATGCGCTCGCGGTGAAGGATTTCAATTTCGCCAAACGTCTCGATCCAGCGGATCCGACTGCCTGGCTGTATTCCGCACTACATCGTCATCAGATCAATCAGTTCAACGCCGCTGTGCGAGACCTCGAACAATCGATTGACCGCAATGACAACCGCAGCGTGTTCCGGTCCCGCCTGCTGCTCGATCGCGACCGTTCGATTCGCAGTGCGAATTTGTCGGCCCTCTACGATGTGGTGGGACTGGAGGAGATTAGCGAACGCGCTGCCAGTCGCTCGGTACAGGACGACTACGCCAACTTCTCGGGACATCTGTTTCTCGCCCGCAGTTTGCAGAACAGCGACTCTCCCGGTCAGTACGACCTACGATTGGAAACTCCACGTCAGAGCGAGCTGCTGTTGGCAAATTTGCTGGCACCCCCGGGCGGGGGAAACCTATCCCAGCTGCTCTCCCAGCAAGACCATCTCCAATACTTTGATCAGCGTGAAATCGGGATGAGTTCACTCACGGAGTACAGCAGTGTGGGTGATTGGAATCAGGCCATGACAGTGTTCGGGCAATTGCATGGCCTCAGCTATGCGGTCGACGGCCAATACTACAGCCACAATGACCGTCGAGTGAACAACGAGCAGACGACTCGACGCGTTTCGGCTCAAGTCAAACAACAGCTCACGCTGGCAGACAGCGCTTACCTCCAGATCGGATATGTCGCCACGGAGAGCGGGGATCTGGCGCGGTATTACGATTCTCGCTCTGCTAAGCCAGAGTTTCACGTCGAGGAGGCGCAGGAGCCAAATTTGTATTTCGGATTTCATCATGAGTGGGCACCCGGAAGTCACACCCTCCTCCTGGCCGCGCGGATCAAAGACCGACTGACGTTAAGCGATCCTCAGCCGAACATCCTATTTTTCCGTCAAGCTGCAGGCCAGACAGTCGGCGTCGAGACCGACCCATTTTTTAATCTAAATCTCCACAGTGAGTTCACTCTGCACACGATGGAGCTGCAGCACATTTTCGAGAGTGAGCATCACACCTTCCTGTTTGGCGGGCGATACCAGATAGGTTCAGCGGACACTCGGTCCATCCTGACGCGGACCCTTCCCAGCCCTGGTGCCGACCAGTCCTTCACTCCTGATCTGGAACGCATCAATGCCTACGCCTGCTATACCTGGCACCCCATCCCGCGGTTTCACTTCACTGCGGGGCTTAGCTACGATCAGCTCACGTATCCGCTGAACGTCGACATTGCGCCGATCAGGGATGGAGAGGCCCGATCGTCGGAGCTGTCTCCGAAGCTGGGTCTGAGTGTCAGCCCGTGGAAGGACGGTTATTTGCGGGCCGCGTTTAGTCGGTCTCTCGGCGGCTTATATTTTGATAACAGCGTGCGTTTGGAACCGACCCAGCTGGAGGGATTCGTCACTGCCTATCGCAGCCTGATCCCCGAGTCTTCGGCCGGCTTGCTGGCAGGCGCGGATTTCGAAACCTGGGGGATTGGATTTGATCAACAATTCAAGACCGGCACTTACGCTGGGCTGGCGGGTGAGATTCTGAAGTCGAATGGACAGCGTACGGTCGGAGTGTTCACGAATAGTACCGGAATTCCTATACCCGATAGGGCCTCCAGCACCTCACAGACGCTCGTTTTTGAGGAACGCTCGTTTTCGGTCTTCGTGAATCAGCTGTTGGGGGACCAGTTCTCCACCGGAGCTCGATATCGCTTGAGCACCGCCTTGCTGAGTGGGCGATTTCCGGAGGTGCCTAGCACTGCTTCTGGACTCTCCCAGCTAACCCAGGATGAACGCTCCACGCTCGAACTTCTCCAACTATTCTTCATTTGGAACCACGACAGCGGCGTCTATGCGCAGTGGGATTCAAACTGGTATCGGCAGTCCAATCGGGGATACACGCCAGATCGCGCAGGCGACAGTCTGTGGCAGCATAATCTTCACGTCGGTTATCGCTT
Organism: Verrucomicrobiales bacterium; assembly: GCA_043745255.1. Taxonomy (GTDB): domain Bacteria; phylum Verrucomicrobiota; class Verrucomicrobiia; order Limisphaerales; family UBA11320; genus UBA11320. The sequence continues at coordinate 233 of JAYTTC010000589.1, read as the reverse complement.
CCCGCATCGACGAGCCGAGGTTCGTCTCGGCCTGTTGAATCTCACCGATCAGGATTCTCGGCTCAATCCACTCAATTGGATGGCCACGGCGCTTCCCGAACGGCGCACCGTCTACATGAGCTTGCGGCTCAACTTCTGATTCCTATCGTGTCGGGAGGATCCGGATTTCCACTCCGGATAGGGCGTTTCCCGATCGATATACCCGCTGAGTTGCTTTCACAAAATCTTCCGGC
>JAYTTC010000588.1:0-4242 GCA_043745255.1 Verrucomicrobiales bacterium | reverse complement strand
CGAGAGCACTGCGACCGCCCTGAGCCCGTCGATATCGGAGCGGTATTGTAAATGAGTTGCCATGGTTTGGTGTTGGTTTAGGAACATGCCAGCTCCGTATTATCCACCGTCGCAGACCGGGGCAGACCGATCTTGAAACCGGCCGAGAGACCTGTTTCCTCGGCTTCTCGGGGTGGTGAACCTCTCAGATTCCCTTCCGGCGATCGAGGGCAAAGTTTGGTCAAATACGGGCATATTGTCCGAAAACTCGAACGGAATGGAATCATCTGGAAAAATGCTGGTGATGAACGGAGTTAAGCGCTATTCGCGACTGACCCCTTTGCGAGCTGCCGAAGGGCGGCGCGGGATTAGAAGCTCACCTTGGAAGGATGAGACCTCATGCCCTGGAGGCGATAGAACAGGGTGGTGGAGCTTGGCTCGGGTGGGTCGCTTGACTCGTTCGCCAGGTCGGGAAGTCTTGAGAGTGTTGCGGGTTGCAACGGCTTCCGAATCTCGTGACTTTCACCTCCCCCGGACAACTCAAGCAGTCCTCCACTCCTGCCGCTGTTCCAGCTGAGATGACGTCGGAATCTCATGGTTCGAACTACCGAGCCGCCTCCTTAGCGAGGGGCAAGATTCAGAAACACCGCCTCGCCGAGATTCAAGACGGGGATGACGTCCCACTCCTCCCCAGAGTAGGTGTAGGTGTGGTAGGTCTGCGTCTCGGCATCGATGACTTGAACTTTATCGTTTGCAACAAAGTGGAAATTGTTGATCAGCGTGCTCAGCTTGCCCGCGATCGGGGTGTTGAGGGAGAGCAGGTTGATCCCCGGGTAGAGATTGATCTGCGCGGGGTTTGGGACGACCTGGCCGGTGAGGACCAGCGTCATCGGAGCGCCTGAAGGATTGTAGAACAGGCCACCTTCTCCCTGCCCAAAGGTCAGCTCAGGATCACTCCAGGTGCCGTCTGAGAACACAGTGTTGGAAAAGTCCCCGCTAGCCGGATTGTAGCGGTCGTACTCAGCGGTGTTAAGGGCGGAGGGGAGGAGGGCCGAGAACCGGCGGTTTGAGGTCTGGAGAGGGTTGCCGATCATCGACCATCCAGCCGGAATGGTTAAACGGTAGATCGGGTCCACGAGGAGTGCCGGGCTGTTGATGCCAGCCAGGGGTCTATCATCCGAAGGGGTGTAATCCGGATCATTGGTGATGAGCACGCGGTTGAGCAGGCTTTGCGCTTCACGACCTCCCACCACCAGAGTGTGGAGACCGGCATTGAGATGGAACGTGCGCGGATCGAGGGTGAGCGGTGCGCTGCCGTTTCGGCCGTTGATACGAGTCCACTGCCAGCTCGGACTCCAGGTGCCTTCGGCTGCGTCGTAGACGTCGTTGGTCCCATTATCGATATTCAGAAAGAAGGAATCCCGCCGAGAGCTAGGAGCGTAAACTCTTCCCCACAGATAGTAGGTGCCTGGGATCGGAGCATAGAAATCCCAGCTCGCTGTGCCCTGGGTTTCTGTGACTGTTCCAACGTAGGGGTCGCCGTCAGGCGCTGAACCGATTCCCCAGGTCATCGGAGCGTCCAAGAAGGCTGCATCCGCAGTGAGAGGGATATAGGCGAAGGTGCGTCGGAGTGTGCGGAGGGTGAGACTCGAGCTGGTGGCCAGATTGGCGCTGCCATCTCGGGTCTTGGCACGAAGGACATACTGGGTATCCGAATCAAGATGGCTCACCGTCACGCTGTGGTTCCGTTCCAACATCGGATCGAGCGCGGTGACCGATTCGAGAACTCCATTCGCGCCATACTCAATCTGGCTGTTGGACAATTCGTCCGTATTCCAAGTGACTGTGAGGCTGTCTGGAGTCACCTCTCCGATCTGGAGCCCGCTGATCAGCGGAGGCGTCGTGTCCGGCGTGGGCTTCACCAGAATATAGACGTCGTCGCTGTTGGTGAGCGCGCCGTCGGTCGCGGTGAGGCGAAGGCGATAGAATCCAAGGGTGCTGAAGCGTGCGGTGCAGATGCCGAAGGTAGGAGTGCTGAAGGAGACGACTCCAGGTCCGGAGACCGTCGACCACCGCAGGCTCGTCCGACCGGGAGAAAGAGGCAGACCATCGTCCGTCACCTTTCCGCGAAGCATATAATTTAGGCTGGAATACACGGCGGTGTTAGTGCCGGCATCGACGATCGGCGCCTGATTGGGCTGCAGAACGGTAAGCCGAAAACTTTGAGTGGTGGTGAGGCTTCCGTCCGACACCGAGATGAAGATGCTATTGGTGCCGATGATGTCGGTAGCCGGAGTGAGCGTCAGCGTGCGATCGCTTCCTGTGCCCGCCAGGGATAGATTCGAGTTCGGGACGAGTGTCTCGTCTCCTGACCAGGCTTGTACGATCAGCGAGGCCAGTGAAGGCGCGGATAGATCGGGGTCGCCGACGGTGAAGTGAACCGGTTGGTTCACCGTGTTCTTGTCGATGCTGAGATTTCCGAGATCGCCGAGCACCGGACCGTCGACCACCGGAGTGACGGTGAGCAGGAAAGAGACGCTGGTGATTTTGGTGCCATCGCTCGCGGTGACGAAAACCGTCGCCGAACCATTCGCATTCGGAGTCGGCGTGAGCTTGAGATAACGATCAGTCCCGCTGCCACCCAGCTCGACGTTCTGAAGCGGAACAAGGTTTGTATCGGTACAGGTAGCGCTCACCTGAAGATTGTTCGCCGGAGTTTCAACATCCGAGACTGAGAAATAAATGATGTTCTGTCCGTTGGTCGAGTCCTCCGCGACAGACAGGCCGGTGGTTGGTAATCCGGTGAGGGTGGGGGCGGAATTGGCCGGATAGACGGTCAGTCTGAACGTGTTGGTGGTGGAGTACTGACCATCGCTGACCCAGAGCAGCAATAAGGTGGTTCCGCTCTGCCCCGCCTCTGGCGTGACAGTGACTGTTCTGTTCGCTCCACTGCCACCGAATACCATCTGACTATCCTGCACCAGGGTCCGTTTGGTGGACCAGCCCCCCACCACAAGAGAGGCAGGGGCGGTCTGTAGATCGCCGATGGTGAAATTATACGGGCCTGCGCTGGTGGTTTCCGGAAGGAGAGTGGCGTCGGGCAGGCTGGTCAGGGTCGGAGGCGTGTTCGCACCCGCGCGCACGGCAACCAGAAACGATTCCAAGGCGTGGTTCGCCCCGTCGCTGACCTGGATTGTCACCGTCGCAGTTCCGGACTTCACCGGGGCTGGGGTGATGTTGACGGTGCGGGATGCGCCCGAGCCGATGATCACGATACCTGCGGTGGGGATCAGGCTGGTGTCGCTGGAACTTCCCGTGGTTACCAGGCTCGTCGCCGCCGTGTCCGGGTCACTGACTGTGAATGGAATATTCAGAATCGCGCTGCCGTCCAGTGTCCGTTGATCCGGAATGTCTGAGATGGTGGGCGGCTTGGCGGTTCCGGTCGTGGTGACGGTGACCGAGAAAGTCGCGTTCGTGGAGAGGAAGCCGTCGCTGATTTGAAGGGTAACCACGGCACTACCGGAGACGCCGGTCGTGGGGGTAATCTTCAAGGTCCGCGAGAAACCCGAGCCACCTAGAGTGAGACCGCCAGCCGGGATGAGGGCCGGATTCGAGGACGTGGCGCTGAGGATCAGGTCTGTGGCGGCGGTATCGGGGTCTCCTACCAATACCGAGAGCGTGCTGCTGGAACCGTTCATCGGAATGGTCTGTGCAGGGATGGTGCTGGCGAGAATTGGGGGTTGGTTGACGGGAGTCACGGTGAGGTTGAACGTTTCGATCGCTTTGGCAAAGCCGTCGTTCGCTGTCACGGTGATTCGTGCGGTGCCGGATTGCAGGGTGGGCGGAGTGATATTGATGGTGCGTGCGGAACCCGTTCCGCCAAAGGTGATATTTTGAAGGGGAACGAGCGTGGTGTTGTCACTGGTTGCGGTAAGAATCAAGAGGCTCGCCGGACTTTCCAGGTCGCTCACTGTGAAATTGATCGTACCTGTCGTTCCACCCTGCTTGATGCTCTGGTCAGGAATGGTGCTGATAATCGGAGCGGTGTTCCCGGTGGTGCCGCGAGCGATGAACAGGAATGCGCCGAATTGCGGAAAGGTTGAGGTGAGATCTTTCGCGCGGCTCGGCGGCTGCCGCATTCCCCAGCCGGTCATCGGCACGGTAATCGGCCCGCCGGTATAGGTGCCGGTGTTGGTTTGGTTAAAGAGGTTCTGCACCGGATGCAGCTCGTAGGTCGTGTTCGGAGGGAGTCCCAGCTCCGAC
>JAYTTC010000587.1:0-4247 GCA_043745255.1 Verrucomicrobiales bacterium | reverse complement strand
GGCTTTACTATCCGGGGATTGGTGGAGTTCGATTGGAGGATGTCGCTCTGGTCATGCGACGTTCGAGTCGGAATCTCACACGATTCGAAAAAGTCTTGGAGATCTAGCTCTTGAGTCCATGCCTACGGCTTGATATCGACAGGGTGTCGGCAGGATGTTTTAGATATGAATGGATTTCGAGAACGTGCGGGCTACCAGTGGGCGCTTCTATCATCGGTGGCCTGCCTGATCGCTGGGTGGATCAGCTACCTCCTTCAACCGCATGCGGATCCTATCTGCTCGTGGCGACCGACTGCAGGCGTGCTTCTCGCTCTACTGCTTCTGCATCCACCGTCACGATGGCTGGTGATGGTTTCGGCGGCTTGGCCGATCGAGATATTTTTCCACCATGTGCACGAGCCTGCCCTGGGCTGGGTGGCCTGCGGGTTCGTGGCGGCATTTCAGGTTTCAGGCACGGCGCTGGCGTCTCATCTGATGCTTCGAGTTGCCCCTGGACCCATCACTTTCGATCGGATGAGACAGATGTCCTGTCTCATTCTCTTCGCCTGCGTTTTGGTTTCACTTCCCTGTGCGGCGTTGGAGGTTGCTATCAGTCAGAAGCTCCCCGGGCATCGGGATTTTGCCAACGACTGGTTTCGTTGGTGGGCTCGAGACTGGCTGGGGTATTTTCTGGTCGCGCCCGCCATCATCACCGGAGTTCGAGTGATGGGGCAGCGGAGGAGTTGGACTGCCCGGCAGATTATTCGCGCTGTATTTCTCGTGGTGCTGACTTTGGGTTCCGCGGCGGTTGCGTTTCGCCAGTATCCTGGTGGGATGGTGGGCCCGTTTGCGATGGTCTATCTGCCATTCCCCGCTCTGGTCTGGGCGGCACTCCGATTTGGTCCTGCTGGCGCCGCGAGCACTTCTCTGTTGTTCGCTGTCGTGGCGATTCTGGAAACCTCGATGAATGCGGATCGCTTGCTCGGACCGATCACGATGCCTTCCGCACAGCTGCGCTGGCTCCAGCTTTACTTGCTAATCAGTTCCGGGATGACCCTCCTCCTGGCGGCCGTCATCCGTGAGCAGCAGGCCACCGGCTTGGCGCTGGAGGAGAGTGAGAAACGCTATCGGCAAATGGCTGAGAACTTTCGGCTGGCGGAGCAGGAAGTGCGGACCACCGAGGATCTCTACCGCCGCGCCATCATGGCAGCCAGCGCGGTGCCCTATCTGCGGGACTACGGCGGAGATCGGTTTCTGTTCATGGGCGAGGGAATTCGTGAGCTGACGGGGTACACGGCTGCGGAGATGACTCCGGATCTGTGGGAAACATTGGCCATGGAGCACGTGATGCGGGGTCCGATCCATGGGCTGAGCTACGAGGATGCTCTGAGACGGACCCGAGCCGGAGAGTTTCGACACTGGCAAAGCGACGCGTTGATCGTCACTCAGGATGGTCAGGAACGTTGGATCTCGGATGCTTCCGTGGAGATACACGACGAGACCGGGAAACCTGTCCGCTCGATCGGCATTTTGATGGATGTGACCGATCGCAAGAGGGCGGAGGAATCCGTGCGTCGGACCAACGCCGGGCTGGAGGGTCGGATTCAGGAGCGGACGCTGGAGCTTGAATCGGCGGTGCGGGAACTTGAGTCCCTCACCTACTCGGTTTCACATGATCTGCGTGCGCCGTTGCGGGCGATTGAGGGTTTCGCCCGGATTCTTCAGGAAGATCACGAGCATGATCTGGCGATCGAGCCGGCATCGATGCTGGCCCGCATTCGCTCGGCCGCCGTGCGCATGGATCTCCTCATCAACCATCTGCTGGCCTATTCTAGACTGAACCGACAGGCTCTCTCGCGACAGAGGGTGGACATGAACCTGTTGGTGCGCGATGCGCTCGGCGAGCTCCGACTGGAGCAGGAATCACGTTCCGTTGAGATAGACCATCAACCGCTTCCGGCCTGCCAGGGGGATCCAGAATTGCTCCGTCAGGTGGTCTTGAGCTTGGTTTCCAATGCGCTGAAGTACACGCGTCGTCGAGAGGTGGCGGAGATCGAAATTGGATGGCAGAGCGAGTCGGAGGAAACGGTCTATTTCATTCGCGACAACGGCGCGGGTTTCGACATGGCCTATGCAGATAAACTATTCGGAGTTTTCCATCGGCTCCATCGCGCCGAGGACTTTGAAGGTACCGGCGTGGGACTAGCGATCGCGCATCGAATCCTCCGTCGACATGGCGGGCGGATTTGGGCGAGCGCGGTGGTGAATCATGGGGCGACATTTTTTTTCACCGTTCCATCCCAGGAGAGTGAGCCGAGTTCAGTCGATGCAGGGCATAGGGGGATCAACGGTGGTATCGGTCCAAGTTCAGTTCGCGAGATGTGCCCTAAGCCAAGTTCAACTCCGGCTGCGTAACCTGAAAAGGAAAAGGGCGTGTCTCGAAAGGCACGCCCTTGGGGAAAGAGAAGCTACTCTCTGTATTTGCGATTAGACTTTGTCTGCCAACTCGGTCTCACGTTCTGCCATCGCCGCCTTGCGAGAGAGTCGAACGCGGCCCTTTTCATCGATGCCCAGGCATTTCACCCAGATCTCGTCGCCAATCTTGACGATGTCCTCGGTCAGCTTCACCCGGAAGTTGGCGAGTTCGCTGATATGGCAAAGTCCATCGCGTCCGGGCAGGAATTCCACGAAACAGCCGAATTCCTTAAGGGTGACAACCTTGCCACGATAGGTTTTGCCGATTTCGGCTTCGGCGGTCATCCCCATGATGGCATCACGGGCGATCTTCATGCCCTCTCCTGAGGTCGAGTAGACATTCACGGTGCCATCGTCCTCGATGTTAATTTCGCATCCGGATTCGTCGACGATCCGCTTGATGTTCTTGCCGCCAGGTCCGATGAGCGCGCCGATCTTCTCGGGGTTGATTCGGATGGTCTCTATGCGCGGCGCATACTTGCTGAGCTCGGTGCGCGGCGTGGCGATCACCGCTGCCATTTTCTCGAGGATGTCGAGCCGCGCCACTCGCGCCTTCTCGAGCGTCTCGGTCATGATCTTGTGCGGCAGTCCACGAAGCTTGAGGTCGAGCTGGAATCCGGTGATGCCTTTTTCCGTTCCGGCGATCTTGCAGTCCATATCGCAGAAGGCGTCTTCCCATCCGATGATGTCGGTGAGGAGCTCATAGCGCTTAATGCGATAGTGGTCGTCGTTTTCGGTACAGATACCGACGCTGATGCCGGCCACAGGACGAATGATCGGAACCCCGGCGTCCATGAGGGCGAGGGACCCGCTGCAGACCGACGCCATGGAGGTGGATCCATTCGACTCCATGATCTCACTGGTGATGCGGATGGCGTAGGGATAGGTGGAAAGCGGAAGCATCGGCTCGATGGAACGTTCGGCGAGGGCACCGTGTCCGATTTCACGACGTCCAGGGCCGCTGATACGCCCGGTCTCACCCACGGAGAAATTCGGGAAGTTGTAGTGAAGAATGAACTTCTTCTGTGTTCCGCCGCCGGTGTAGGAGTCGAACTCCTGCGCATCTTCGGTTGTGCCGAGAGTGACCAACGAGACCGCCTGGGTCTCACCGCGAGCGAAGAGAGCTGAACCGTGAGCTCGGGGGAGCATGCCCACTTCACCGCTGATTCCGCGAATCTGATCAAACTTCCGGCCATCGAGTCGCTTGCCGTCTTTGAGGATCAGGGTGCGAACCCCTTCCTTCTGGATATGGTAGAACGCTTCTTTGATCACCTGGTCGTTGACCTTGTCGGCCCCATACTTGGCGATCAGTTTGGCACCCACTTCATCGGCGATGGCCTTGCAAGCTGCCTCGCGAGCGAGCTTACCCGGAGTGAGAAGCGCCGGCACCATCCGGTCTCCCGCGAGCGATTTCGCGTCGTTTAGGATCTCCTCAGGGACCACGTTTAGATCGATCTTGCGCTTGGCTTTACCGCCCCGGGCGGCGAGTTCCTTCTGCGCCTGGATCATCGGCTGACAGACCTCGTGAGCGTAGGCGAGAGCGGCGTTAAAGTCCGCTTCGCTGATCTCCTTCGCGGCCCCTTCGAACATCACCACATCGCTGCTATTTCCAACGTAAACCAGATCGAGGTCGCTCTGCGCGCGCTCCGCGTGAGTCGGGTTTGCCACGAATGCACCGTTGATACGCGCTACTCGGACGGCACCCAGAGGCCCTTCCCAGGGGATGTCACTGACGGTCAATGCGGCGGAGGCGCCGATGAGGCTAAGGATATCAGGATCGTTCTCTCCGTCCG
>JAYTTC010000586.1:0-4250 GCA_043745255.1 Verrucomicrobiales bacterium | reverse complement strand
GAGCCCTGTTCCACCACCTCAATCCGGCAAGGTTCGATGGCGTTCAGTGGAAAGCTGGAGAGGAGGATCAAGCGGGCAGTCCAGCCGGCAATCCTACCGTGAGGGGTTGGGGAACGCCCGCTTTGGACAAAAGGTTGTTTGGAATCGGTGGCCATGGGTCGATGGAAGAGATAGGCCTGAAGCTCAATTCCGTCCAGTCTCGTTGGTTCGGGCCCGGTGTGGGGCGTGACCGAATGACATCGAGATTCGATCGACACCGAATTCAAAACCCACTACTCATTCCTACATCACGCATTCATGAACACGCTGATGGCTACTCTGCTTCGGATTGGGCTTCTCTTGGTCCTCTTGGCATCCCGGAATTCGGCGTCGGGTACTGAGATTCCTAAAGAGGAACTTTTACGTCAGGCGGGGCGGTGCCGAACCTTGCTACGCAGCAGCGTGGTGGATTTTTATCTTCCCCACTGTGTTGATCCGGTGAACGGCGGGTATTTCGAATCGCTTCTCGACGGCCATTTTGCCCCCACGGGTCAGAAGTTCCTCACACTGCAAGCACGTCAGGTCTGGTCGTTCAGTACCTTCGCGCAAGAAGGTATCGACCGAGCGGCATCGCTTGCAGCCGCGAAATCAGGCTTCGATTTCCTCGAATCAAAGTTTCGCGACCGCAAGCTCGGCGGTTATTTTGCCAAGGTCTCTGATGAGGGCAAGCCGATCGATACTCGGAAACATGCCTATCTCAATTCTTTCGCGCTTTATGGCCTGGTTGCCTATCACCGTGCCACCGGCGACTCACGGGCATTGCGCGCCGCCAAAGATCTTTTCGGAATTCTGGAAACTCATTTTCACGACGCTGTCAACGGGGGATATCAGGAGTTCCTGCAGCAGGACTGGAGACCGGTGACGGATTCAAAAGAGGCGGGATATGTCGGTGCGCTGGGAACCAAAACCTACAATACCCACCTTCATCTGCTCGAGTCTTTCGCGGAACTTTACCGGGTCTGGCCGGATCCGCTGCTGGCGCGACGATTGCAGGAGCTGATCACGATCAACACCAGCACCGTGATGGACCCGACGCATCACTGCAATCTGGACGGCTGGCATCCCAATTGGCAGCGGGTCGAGTCGGTGGCGAATCTCCGCGCGAGCTATGGCCACGACGTTGAGTGTGTCTGGCTGGTGTTTGATGCGGCGGACAGCGTGGGTGTGTCTTCACGGACGCTGCGGAGCTGGGGCGAGGCTCTGGCTGGCTACAGTCTGAAATACGGATTCGATCGCGAGCGCGGGGGATTTTTCTACACCGGCCCGTTTGGGAAACCCGCCGACGACACTCGAAAAGAATGGTGGGTTCAGGCCGAGGCTCTGGTGGGCATGCTGACGTTATATCACGCGACCGGAAATTCGGATTACTACGATGCCTTCAGCCGGACCTTCGATTTTATCGAGCAGTACCAGATCGCACCCGGTGGCAGCTGGTGGGCGACTCGAAATGCCGATGGCTCCCTAGCGCAGAACACCTCGCGCACGTCAATGTGGCAGGGTGCTTATCACAATGGCCGGGCGCTGCTCTGGTCCGCTAAATTACTAGAAGCGACGGCCAGGTCCCGTTAGTCAATTTTGAGTTCTGACGCCGGGCGTGCACCGAAGTTTTACTGCCGACTGGGAGGTCGGCGGACTCTGATGAGTTCGATACTGACGCAGGCGCACGAACACGAAACCACGCTTATGATGAGATTCACTCAACCGACCCTGCAGATGGCATGCGCTGCGCTGTTTGCCTGTTTATCACTTAACTCCGGTGCGGCGGGAACGTCCCTCCAGCATCGGCTGATGTTCTTCGAGTATGGCAAGGGCGCGAATCGACTGGTGGAACTCGACGCCGCAGGCCGTGTGGTCTGGGAGCACATACCGCCCAGCATTGCGGTAATTTTCGAGGTATTGCCCAACGGAAACGTGCTCTACGCTTATGGTGGAAAGCCCACCGGGGTGCGCGAAGTCACGCGCAGGGGCGAGGAGGTTTTTAACTATGTCAGCTCGTCGTCGCAGGTGCTCGGATGCAGTCGACTGAAAAACGGCAATACGCTCGTGGGAGAACAAGGGCCCTGCCAGGCGGTGGAGGTAAACCGACGCGGTCAAGTCGTGCACATCACTCCGTTGACCACACGTCAGGAGCACTACCACCTCCAAGTGCGCAATGTGCATCAGCTCCCCAACGGGAACATCCTCTCTGCACATGAAGGCGAGGGGGCGGTTCGGGAGGTGGACTCCTCAGGTCGTGTGGTATGGGAATACACGGGTGTTGAAAACGCCGGCGATGCCCAGCGCCTTCCGAACGGCAACACTCTGATTTCTTGCGGCACTGAAAAACGTGTCATTGAAGTGACTCCCGAGAAAAAGATCGCTTGGGAGTTCGGTGCTGCGGATGCCCCCGACCTGAACATCACTTGGGTCTCAAGCATCCAGCGACTGAGAAACGGAAACCTCATCGTCGGCAACTTTCTGCGAGGCCAGGAGGGCAAGGGAGCGCACGTCTTCGAAGTGACTCGCGACAAGAAAGTGGTGTGGAAATGGGAGAACCACGACCTGATCAAGTCCCTGACCACGGTCCGGGTGCTTGACCGTTGATGCAGCCTTTGGTTTCCCTCCCCTGCTCTGCGGCTAAATCCTCGCCGCAACCCCGGAGTATTCGATAGATAGATTGGCGCTTGAGTCGGCACGTGTTCGGTACATGATGCCGCCAAGCCCCTATGAAAACGTTATCGACCTCCCCTTCCCCTTCCATCTCACCCGTCACTCGACGTACTTTTCTCAGGACCGGCGCTGTGCTGACCGCTGGGATGGCCGCGCTCTCCTGGCCAGCTCGAGCGCAGGTGAACAAGAACAGCAAGCTGCGGATCTTCCAGATTGGCGTCGGCGGCATCGGCGGTCTTCAGCGCACCGGATTGAAAGGCCATCCGATGGTCGAGTTCGCCGGCTTTTGTGACGTGGACCAGCGCGAGCTCGATAAGATGAAGGGCGAGCATCCTGGTGCCTGGACGGTGAAGGACTACCGGGAGGCTTTCGCCAATCGCGCCGATCAGTTTGACGCCGCAATTGTGGACGTGCCGGACTTTCACCATGCCCCGATGATGCTCACGGCGATGAAGCATAAGAAGCATATCTACGGTCAGAAGCCGCTGGTACATCAGCTGGCTGAACTGCGAATGATTCGTGACGGATTGAAAGCCTCTCCAGGTCTGGTGACGCAGATGGGCAATCAACGAGCCTGCAACACGGGTCGCATGCAGGCTGTCGAGATTCTCCGCAGCAACCAACTGGGACGCCCCGTCGAAGCCTGTGTGTGGACCGGTGGAATCGAGAAGGGACACTACTTCGCGGATCCCTGGAGTGCCTATACCCCGTCGAAGCCGGTGCCCGAATACTTGGACTGGGATTTGTGGCGCGGTCCGCTCAGCACCGAGATCCCGTATAGCGAGGACGTCGCACCCCGGCGGTGGCGCGCATTCTGGGAAACCGGCGGTGGCCAGCTTGCCGACTGGGGCTGTCATCTGCTCGATCTCCTGTACTTCGCCTATGACCTACCCTCCCCGGAGGCCGTCATCACTCACACGATCCGCCCGTCCAATACCGGTCACTCAGCTCATAACCAGAGCACTCTCACCTACGCCGGCGGTGGAAAGTTCGCCCGCGAGAAGTTTGTGGTTCGTTACAACGATAGCAGCATTCTGCCGTCGTTCGCCGCACTAGGACTGCCCCCGACCGAAGTGGGTGCCAACCACACGATGGTGGTGTGCGAGGAAGGAACGCTGCTCCTGCAAGCCGACGGCAAGATTACGATCTTCCGCAAAGGGAAGGTGGTGGAGAAAGAGCCGATGCCCCAGGTGGAGCCGCGGAATCACTGGAAAGATTGGGCGGACAACTGTCTTGGTCAGAACAAGCCTCTCTGGACGCCTTTCGAAATCGGCTGGCGGATCACGCAGCCGGCTCTGCTGGCGGTCAAAGCCACACGTTTTCCAGGGCGCGAGTTACGATGGGACGCCGAGAATTTCCGCTTCACCAATCACGACGCTGCGAACAACGAAATCCTATCGCGAAACTATCGCGAAGGCTTTGCGCCGCCACAGGTCGGCTGAGTTGCTGCTCTGGTACGGCAATGGGGTGATCGGGCAACATGAAAAAAAGACCCACGCGCGAACCGGTCATGATGATCTTGTGAAGCTGATTGACGCCCTGGAGAAGACCAGCGGCGACGC
>JAYTTC010000585.1:0-4259 GCA_043745255.1 Verrucomicrobiales bacterium | reverse complement strand
GGTCATCGTCACCGTGACCATCGTCAATCCTCACGATGAAGTCCGGCCGGTACCGACGCGCAGTGCCCCCCATCTGGTACGGCACCTCGAGTCCGAGGTTGTGATTCTTGACATACGATCGGACCCGCGGATGTCCCTCGACCGCTCGGCAGAACTCCTGCTCCCAACTGCTGTCGCAGATCACCCAGTTGATGTGACACTTCCGGGAATCGGTCTGCCAGCGGAGCAGCCTCGACGTGGTGAAGTTCACATGCCTGGTTGAGCCGGCAGGGTTGTACGCATCGAGGAGGGCCACGATCGGGCGCTCATCGGCAAAGCGCGCCACGATGCCGGCGGTAATCCGTTCGCATGCCATGTCGGCAATGGCCTGGTAGATCAGCTGTGCCGGATAGGTGTCTCCCTTGCAGACGAGATGCTTTTCCATCCATTGCCGCGCGATACCCTTCAGCTGCCCGAAGAGGTGCAGTTTGGGCTCACCATTCGGGTCGCGCCACTTGGTGAGCAGCAGGTGCCTGGTCAGGTGGAAGAGGATGGTGGACTGGCGTTCATCCTTCAACCGCTCGAGTGACAGATTGGCCCCTTCGCCGATGATCCCCTGGTTCAGCGTAATCGTCGGCCCAACCAGCTCTGGTGAGAGAACCAGCGTGCTGTCCTCCGTGAACGTCGCCTCCAGCCGCTCGTCCGGTAGATCGATCCGATACCCTTCTACCCTCGGGAAGACGATCTCCAGTGCCGCACGGTCGGGCATTGCCTTGACTTGGACCGTCTCGCGTGGTGGCTGCGGCGGCGCAACAACCGGCTTAGCGGTGAAGTCGAAGGGAATGCCAAGCACGTCGGCGTATTCGACGTCGAAGAGGCCGGTGTCGGGATTGATGTCATAGGCCTGCCGGCGGAGCGCACGGCCGATCACCTGTTCACAGAGGAGCTGGGTGCCGAAAGCGCGCACGCCGAGGACGTGGGTGACGGTGTTGGCGTCCCAGCCCTCGGTTAGCATGGAGACGGAAACCACGCAGCGAATGTCGGCGCCGAGCCCGTCCTTCTTGCCGACAGTGTTCATCACCTCGCGAAGGATCTCCTGGTCGGTCGGGTCGGCGACTGCGCTACCCCCACGCTGCTTCCGCTCGGACTTGAAGCGCTCGATCTCGGGCTCGGCCATCTTGCGGAAATTGTCGTCGAGCGCGTCCCCCGATTCGAGCTGCTCGGAGTCGATCAGCAGGGTGCGCGGTCGCGCAAGCGCGTTGCCGTGCTCGTCGTGATTCTGGAAGAGCTTCAGTCGCCCAGGGACGTGGAGGGTCGAGCCGTCCTCGAGCGTCCGTCCGAAACCGGAAATGAAGTCGTAGACCAACTTTGACGTGGCAGTATTGTTGCAGACCACGATGAAGCAGGGCGGCACTTCGATCTGTGCCTCTTGCCAGAGCTCGTGGGTCTTGGCGTAATGGCCGTAGAGCGCATCGAGGGCGGTCTGCAGTTGCAGGGGCAGCTTGTGGGGATCAAGTTCCTCGTTCTTGCCCCGCCCCTTCTTCGGCATCAGCTTGCCGATGTGCTTCCAGAGCTCCCGGAAGATGGGCGTTTGTGCCTCGGGGATGTTGTCTGCCACCGGGACGCGTGGCAGCTTCACAATGCCGCACTCGATCGCGTCCATCAGCGAAAAGTCGCTCATGGTCCACGGGAATAGTGTCCCCTCGGCGTAGCCTGACCCGCTCAGGAAGAACGGCGTCGCGGAGAGGTCCACGACCTGTTGAAGTCCAATCTTCCGCTTGACTGCCTCGAGCCCGCTGATCCAGACTCGGGCGGCTTCCTTGTTGTGCTCCGCCTCCTGCTTCTCTTCGCCCTTGAGCTTCTCCTGCTGCTCTTCTTCTTCACTCTCTTCAACAAGCGCCTTCTCGCGGTAGCAGTGATGCGCCTCGTCGTTGATCACCAGGATATTCTTCATCGCCATCAGTTCCGGCATCACCCGCGCGATCATCTGCCCTTCCGACTCCAGCGTCTGGATCGGGGAGCCGTGGCCTTGGAGCAGGGAGCGAGTGCCCTTGGCCAACGGCATCGTCTCGCGGAGCTTGAAGGCGTGGTAGTTGGTGATGACGATCTTCGTCTTCCCGATCTCGAACAGCATGTCGGACGGGACCAGCTCGCGACTCTGGTAATAGGCATCGGGATCGTTCGGCTGTAGTACCCGCAACCTATCCTTGATCGTGATGCCTGGCGCCACGACCAGGAAGCCCTTGGTGAATCGCTTTGAGGCCGGATGCCGGACGGCGTTGATTGACTGCCAAGCGATCAACATCGCCATCACCGTAGTCTTGCCGGCGCCGGTGGCGAGCTTGAGCGCGATGCGAACCAACTCCGGGTTGGCCTCTCGGTTCGTATCGTCAATGTGTGAGAGGTATCGCTTGCCGCTCTGCCCGATTGAAGGGGCTACTTCGGTCAGCCAGATCAGCGTCTCGACCGCCTCGATCTGGCAGAAGAACGGGCGGATGCCGCTGTACTTGTGGTGGCGCCAGTGCTCCAGCAGGCGGGCCGTCTCGGGCGTGACCCCCCAATGGGCAGGGTTCGTCAGTTCTCGCCACTTCCCGACCTCGACCCGAAGATCGTTGATCAGGGTCCGGTGGTATTCCTGTTCTGGGGTGGAGAGGCCTTCACCTTCGTCCATAATCAGCGTGGTCTGCCCCTTTCCCTGCTTCTTCGACTTGGGGATGGGGGTGATGAAATCGGCTCGCCGGCGGCGTTCGATGATCTGCTGGGTGGGCTGACCGGTAGCATCGAGCTCCCAGTGGCGGCCGGGGATCTCGTAAGGAGAGTTGAGGATCGGGGCGGAGAAGAAGGCGTCAGTCATGGAGTCACTTTGCTAGAGCGGGCACATCGGCAAAGGGGATGAAAGTGGCTGCTTCAAGTCTACCTCTTCCGCAAGAATATCGCGTTGCCGAGCCAGTGCGATGGGTCCTTTCGCCCCCGCCCGCTCTGGCGGATTCTCTGACGAGGAGTGGATCCGTGCGGGCGGTCTGTGTGTTACCAGTCTCCTCGACTTATTAATCAACCACGGCGGAGTTGATCGACAAATTGTAGTTCTGACGCAGTGAGTGGTCGTGCAGCGATTGCAATGTGCTTGATCCCAGCGCCTAGAAGCGCTCCCACGTTCACCAAAATGTCGTTTCCGGGATCATTTCCGAGCAAGCGGCAAGTTACGATGCAATCGTACCTGATTCCCGCTTCCTCATCAGCTACGACGAACTCCTTTACTACGGGCCTGCGATCTGTGACCACGGCTCGGAGGTCTGCCTCATCCGCAGCGCCTGCGATGAATTCTGCTGCGAAATGGTTTCCGAGCCAACCAAGGCCGCCCTGTGCGAATTGTTCGATTCGACGAAGTGCCCCATCATTTGGGAACGCTTGTACCGTCGTAAACACCGTGTGCTCTTGAGTGGGCTGGTGTTGCACGAAGGTCATTTGGATGAATCTACGTCCAAAAAGTGACCCCCAATCCAGGGCCCAGTCTGTAATACCGTCGTCAACCACGGACCGCGCCCGATCTGTACTCGTGTACTTGGCGACTGCAGCGCGTACTTGTCGCAATCCCCTCTCAAAGTCCCCTCTGAAGTCGGCGAATAGTTTGTCCTTCAAGAAGAGGGGGACTGCGCAATCCTCAAGCAGAGCTGGAAGCACGAGGATTTGCTTCTCCTCCAACTCCCGCACCAATCCTGCATTCAGTTCGCGTCGGCACCACTCGGAGGAGACCGATGCCTTGGACAGCACAACCACCAATGCATCCGCTACGGAGATCTCTCGTTGAATTCGGTCAAGTAATGAGTCACCGACTTTGAGCTCCCATCGATCGACCCAGACGTGGGTTCTGGCCTGGACCATCGCAACGGCCAACCGATCGACGAGCTCAGCATCGGTGTGTGAATAGCTAATGAATACTGGCATGGTTCCTCTGGTGGCTAACGACGTGCGCTTCTGCGGCGGGGCCTGCCGAGGCCCGCGCGGGCCAAGGCGGCAGCAGGCCCCGACCGCAGCAAGCGCGGGTTAGAACGCATCGTCTCAGAGATCGTCGGAACTCAGTCCGGTCTGGCGCGCGATGCGGACCAGCATGCGCGGACCGATCTCTTCGCTGTCATGGAAGGCAAAGACGAAATCCGGCCAGCCCGCGCGACTGAGCACACGATGACTGCCGGATTCTCGTTTGACCAGCCAGCCGATGCGGAGCAAGGCAGCGAGGACACGCTTGGCCTTCGCCGCGCCCCACGAGCTCATGCGGCCTC
>JAYTTC010000584.1:0-4296 GCA_043745255.1 Verrucomicrobiales bacterium | reverse complement strand
GTCACCGAGGAGGTCTTCACGCGCGGCCCTCCAGTCGTCGCTTCAAGCGATGAATCACCAAGTCTGCAACCAGATTGGACAGGAAGGTCACCACAAAGAGGATCGCCCCGATCAGGAACAGCATTCGGTAGTGATGCTCTCCGAAGACTGTTTCAGCGAGTTCTGCCGCAATAGTAGCCGTCATGGTTCTCGTGGAATCAAAGAGGCTCGCGGACACGATGCTTGCATTGCCGCTTGCCATCAGCACGACCATCGTTTCTCCGATGGCACGACCGAATCCCAAGACCACGGCCGCAAAAACGCCCGGGATGGCAGCCGGTAGAATGATTTTCCAGGAGGCCTGCCAGGGAGTCGATCCCAGCGCAAGAGCGGCCTGCGTATACGCTCGAGGAACACTGGTCAGTGCATCCTCGGCGATCGAAAAGACCACCGGTATAACCGCCAGACCCAGTGCGATGCCGGCCACGAATGCGTTGAGACGTGATTCGTATCCAAAGAGAGGTTGCAGAAAACTCGCCATGACAATCAGGGCGAAAAACCCAAGAACCACCGAAGGAATCCCAGCGAGCAGTTCGATCGCTGGCTTCAGCCACTCCTTTGCACGCGGGGAGGCAAGCTGAGAAACATAGATCGCCGCAGCAATGGCGAGAGGAACCGCGAACAGAAGGGCGACAATCGTCGCCTTCAGGCTTCCGATCAGTAGAGGAACGATGTTGTATTTGTGAACTCCGGATACGGGCTGCCAGATGTACTCTGGCTTGTCATAGCCCGTCCACTGGTGAGGGCGAAGGAGATAGCGCCACTCGACGGTATTGAGAGCGGAATCCTTGTCTGTTCCAGCCTGCGTCGCGGTATCCACCTTTAAGGCCATCAACTCCAGCTTAGCGTCGCGATCCAGCGTGTGGAACTGGTCGGCGGTCAGGCCCAGGTAATGCTGAAGTTTGGCGGAGGGAATTTTGTCATAGTCCTCAACCCGAAACACCACGGTCTGGGCGGCGCTGGTCTCCTGTCCGAACACAATAGGAAGCGCCTCGCGTCCGACGAAAAAGAAAATCAGAAATACCATCAAGATGGCCGAGAGCGAGACGAGGCATATCCCACGCTCAATCATCCACTCCACCGGACGCTTGCGCTGACCGCGCTGGACCCCAGACCAGCTGCGACCCGCTTCCGTCTTTCCATTGATGTGGAGTTCTGTCATTCGGTCATTACTTCGATTTATCGGCGGGAGACAACCCAGTCAATCTGGAGTTATCTCCCGCCATTCGCGGAGGAAGGAACGTTCTGATCGGGCTTAGTTGCTCGAGGTCGTGCGGAACACTTTGGGCAGGGGATAATAGCCGATGTCTTTCACGATGGCCTGTCCGGCATCGCTCCGAATCCAGCTCAGATAGGCGGCGATCTCGCCTTTGTCGATGCCCGGATTCACATAGACGTAGAGGTAACGCCAGATCGGGTAGCTACCGCCGACAACGGTCTCTTCCGAGGGCTCGATGGCGGGCGAGCTGTCATCCTTCTTGATCGCAAGATGCTTCGCACCCGCGCCATAGGCAGCGCCACCGTAACCGATTCCGTTTTTGTCCTTGGCCACCGCCTGCAAGACAGCGGCGGTTCCTGGCATGGTCTGAGCGCGAGAGGCGAAGTCCTTGCCTTTTAGGACATGCTCCTTGAAGAACTCGTAGGTGCCGGAGCTATTTTCGCGGCTGTATACCGTGATGGGGAGATCCGAACCTCCTACCTCTTTCCAGCTCTTGATTTTGCCAGTGAAGATCAGCTCGAGTTGTTCCAGCGAGAGCTCCTTGAGCGGATTCTCGGCATTCACATAGACCGAGAGTCCGTCGAGAGCCACCTTATACTCCGTGGGCCGTTTACCGAACGCCTTGATGCACTCCGCCACTTCGCCAGACTTGATCTTACGAGAGGCATTGGCGAGATCGGTCGATTTGTTCTGGAGTGCAGCGAGTCCAACGCCCGATCCACCGCCGGTAACCTGGATCTTCGCGTTGGGGTTCTTGCCCATATAGGTTTCCGCCCATTTTTGCGCGAGAACCACAAGGGTGTCCGAGCCTTTGACGGTGATATTTCCGGCCTGCACCGGAAGGAGAACGCTCACCAGAAAGGTGAACGACAGGAAGCATCGCAACGATGTTTTCATAGAGAGTAATATGTAGGATAGAAACTGCAGATTGGAGTCAGTGTCGTGACAATTTCGTGACGACCGCACACTAGAACTTCCAGATCGCGTCGATCTGCAAACGCCCAATGCTGCTTCCGGAACCGATGGGATTTTCGTGGATCGCTTCCAAGTTCAGGTAAGTGATTCCGAAGGTAAACGAGTCGTAAGGGGAGTAGGATGCCTTCACAACATGCCCTCGGATATTGGTGCCCGAACGATATCCAGCACCTAAACCACTGGTCGCGTCCGTAGCCTTGTAGTAGGCCCCAGAGTCCGAATCAGTGAATTCTTCGTACCACGAATTAGCCTGGAGCTCCTTCCACCGATAGCTGAGTTCCCAGGTCTTCTTCTTGCCCGATTTGCCGAGGGTCAGGCCTGCGGAATATCCGTCTCGATCCGAACCTGCGGCCGGATTGTGAATATAATCGCCGGCGAGCTTGATCGGAAACTTGGCGGGGTACATCGGAAACGAGTCGAGGCTGTAGGTCAACGATCCATCCAGAACGATGGGATTGAATCCCTCCTTCAGCGTATTGCCCGCAAAGAGGGTGCGAGAATTTCCGTAGTTAATGTTCGGCACCGCACCGTTGGTAAGCCCTTCGTCGTGATTGATAACGAAAACTCCCACACCAATGCTGCTCTGTATTCGTTGCTTGGCATCCCAAGTGGAGTCCAATCGCGCCTGAGCGCCTGCCATGAACGGATCCTTGGAACTTCCTCCAATTTCATCGAGTACGAAAGCGCCACTGATCAGACGAAATGCATGCTGATCATTGACTGCGTACTTCACCTGCACGGCCGCTCCTTCTGGAGTGTAGTCGTGGTCAAAGAGGATGTCTGAGAACACGAATGGGTTTTCCATCTTTCCGCCCACTAGCGAGACCTGCCAGTTGGCGTTATTGATCGGCGACCACTTTCCATAAGCCAGGTCGATGTAAACGCCCTTCTTGGAGGCATTGTTTTCCAAGGTCTGATTGTTGGAAATCGGATCAATCAGCCCGCCTCCAGCCGAGGCATCGCCCGAGCCGAGACGGAAGCCGACCTCGAAGTTATCGAGCATTGTCGCGGTAAATCCGAATCGAAGCCGGTAGCGCCAGCGATTTCGATCCGCCATTTTGTCGGTAAAGAAGCCCTCGTAGCGGCCGCGAAAATCACCATTGAACCGCATCGCTGTCACCCAATCAGGCATGCCTGATTTGGCCTGGTAGGATTTCTTGAACCCCTCGTCTGCCTCCTCGCGGAGGTCCTTCGCTTCGTCCTGTGTGAGAACTCCCTTGCTCACGAGCTTATCGAGCAAGGCGTCCTGTGTTTGAGCGTGCGACTGGGGTGCCACCGCCAGAGCGGCCAAAACACCCAGCACAAACGTCCCTCGGCTATTTCTGTTCTGCTTCATAGGTTGTAGTTGGAATGAACGAGGAGAACTTGAAACAGGCTTGTTACGCACCAAGGACACACTCGTTACAAGAGGGTGACGATTGGCGTGATTAAGAGACTGGGATGGCCGGAAAGCAGAAGAAGAGAAGCCAAGCGTGTCCCGAGACAGGACAGCAACGCGCATCTGACAGCCACTTGAAAGGTGATTCTGGAAGGGCTGTAAGCCGATTTCTGTCTGCCCGTCGAAGCCGAAGCTCCAACAGGGAGAGGATCATTTATCTCAGCGACCGATACCCGAGACCCGTCAGGCGATTAAGCCCGACTAGGGGCGGGTCACCCCGAGGTCTCCTATTTGGTCTTGCTCCCGATGGGGTTTTCCGTGCCTCCGCGCTTGCGCTTGGAGCGGTGGGCTCTTACCCCGCCTTTTCACCCTTACCTCGTCGCTGTTTCCAGCGCCGGGGCGGTTTATTTTCTGTGGCACTTTCCGTTGCCCGGTCATTACACCGAGCGCCCG
This sequence comes from Verrucomicrobiales bacterium, assembly GCA_043745255.1. GTDB lineage: Bacteria > Verrucomicrobiota > Verrucomicrobiia > Limisphaerales > UBA11320 > UBA11320. Next base: position 232 of record JAYTTC010000584.1, on the reverse strand, counting down.
AGTGTATCGCTGGCCTGTCGACCAGCGTTACGCGGCATCGCACCCTATGGAGTTCGGACTTTCCTCCCCGAGCCGAGGCTCGGAGCGATCCCCCGCCCTTCCAGAATCATGCGCAACATAGGCATGAAGATCGGGAGCGGCCAGCAATTAAACCTGAAAGACTTAGAAATAGAATTCGTTGAAGGGAGTGAACCGGTCAGAGCTCCGGCCGGTTTGCCGCCCATAAGGCAGG
>JAYTTC010000583.1:0-4300 GCA_043745255.1 Verrucomicrobiales bacterium | reverse complement strand
CCGTCCCGACGTCCCTCGGGGCATGTAGATGCTCTTTTAGACCGCAAAATTGAACAGTTTGAGCCGATTTGATTGGCAAGTATCCCGGACGAAACCGGGACGCTTGCCTTATGTCGTTGAATAAAACCAGAGTCCGGCCGGTTTCCGGACGATGATAAGGACCCAAAATGCCATCGAAAGCCACTGAGCGTATCAACTTCGGGAAGATCAAAGAGATCATTGCGCCGCCGAACCTGATCGAATTGCAGACCACCTCTTATAAGGAGTTCCTGCAATTGGAAGTGTCGCCGTCCAAACGGAAAAATACCGGTCTGGAAGCGGTCTTTTCTGAGGTGTTTCCGATTGAGAGCTACGATGGCAAGTGCGTCCTGCAATATGACAACTACGAGATCGGTGAACCGAAGCAGGATTGGCTCGAATGCTTGCGCGAAGGGATCACCTTCGGCGCCCCGCTCTATGTCACCTTCCGGCTAAAGGAAGAAAAAGGGACCAAGGAGGAGAAGGTATTCATGGGCGAGCTGCCCTTGATGACGCCGCAGGGCACCTTTGTCATCAATGGTGCCGAGCGCGTTATTGTCAGTCAGTTGCACCGCTCCCCCGGCCTAGCCTTCGAGGAAACCATCCATCCGAACGGCAAGAAGCTGCATTCTTTCCGGATCATCCCGGACCGTGGCTCCTGGTACGAGGCCCAGTTCGACACCAGCGACTTACTCTACGTTTATCTCGACCGTAAAAAACGCCGCAGAAAGTTTCTCACCACGACCTTCTTTCGCGCTCTCGGCTATAGCACCGATGCAGAGATCCTCCAACTGTTCTACGAGATTGAAGAGATCACCATCAAGGATGCGGAAAAGCTGGATGATCTTCAGAACAAGGTCCTGATCGAAGACGCTACGGACGAGGACAAGGGCTTGGTGGTGGCCCGCGCCTTTGAGCCGCTGTCCAAAGCGGTGGTGAAGCAGATCGGCGATCTCGGCCACAGCAAGATTCGCGTGGTCGATACGACCGCCGACGACGGCATTGTCATTAAGTGCCTGAAGAAAGATCCTACTCGCAACGAGGAGGAGGCATTGAAGGATATCTACCGTCGTCTCCGGCCTGGCGATCCTCCGACCGCTGCCAACGCCCGCGCCTTGATCAAACGCTTATTTTTCGATCCCAAGCGTTATGATCTGGGTCGTGTTGGACGTTACAAGATCAACCAAAAGCTCGGATTCGAAGATAAGAACGACTCTCGCATTCTAACCAAGGAAGACTTGGTGGCCGCGACCAAGTATCTCTTGAAGCTAAAGCGTTCCGAAGGATCGTTGGACGACATCGATCATTTGGGAAGCCGCCGCGTCCGCACCGTGGGCGAGTTGCTCGCCAACCAATGCCGAGTGGGTTTGGCCCGCACGGAACGCTTGGTCAAAGAGCGCATGACGTTATTCGATCAGAGCCTCGAGCAGATGACGCCCCAAAAGCTCATCAACCCGAAGGCCCTATCCGCTGTCATCCGAGATTTCTTCGGCCGCAGTCAGCTTTCGCAGTTCATGGACCAGATTAATCCGCTGGCTGAGTTGACGCACAAGCGTCGTCTCTCCGCCCTCGGACCTGGCGGTTTGTCGCGCGATCGAGCGGGATTTGAAGTTCGAGATGTTCATCCTTCTCACTACGGTCGCATCTGTCCGATCGAAACCCCTGAGGGTCCGAACATTGGTTTGATCGCCTCGCTTGCGACCTTTGCCCGTGTGAACGATTTTGGTTTCCTGGAGACGCCCTATCGAAAGGTGGAGAAGGGTCGTGTGACGGGCCAGATCGACTATCTCACCGCGGATCGGGAAGAGAACTACACCGTTGCGCAGGCGAACGCCCAGATCGACGAGAAGGGGAACTTCACCACTCCGCGTGTTTCCTGCCGCTGCAAGGGCGACTTCATCGACATCGAGCCAGGTAAGGTCGATTACATGGATGTCTCTCCGAAGCAGCTGGTTTCCGTGGCTGCCTCGCTGATTCCGTTCCTCGAACATGATGACGCGAATCGAGCACTGATGGGTTCGAACATGCAACGCCAGGCGGTGCCCTTGCTGGTCACCGAGGCGCCGTTCGTGGCCACAGGCTTGGAAGAGCGAGTGGCTCGGGATTCTCGCGCTGTGTTGACTGCCGAAGCGGCGGGCAAGGTGGCCTCCGTGAACGGCAACTCCATCATCATCACCGAAGACGGTAAACTTCCGGATGGCAAGAAGCGGATCAAAACCGACCTCTCCGCCGGCGTGCATGTCTATCCCGTGCGGAAATTCATGCGCTCGAACGCTGCCACCTGCATCAACCAGAAGATTTTGGTTGAGAAAGGGGCTAGCGTTAAGAAAGGGCAAGTTCTGGCAGATGGCCCTTGCACCCGAGATGGTGAGCTCGCTCTCGGTCGGAACGTGCTCTGCGCGTTCATGCCTTGGAACGGTTATAACTTCGAGGACGCGATCCTTATCAGTGAGCGGATCGTGAAAGATGACATCTTCACCTCCATTCACATCGACGAATTCGAAGTCGGGGCCCGTGACACCAAGCTCGGACCTGAAGAGATCACTCGAGACATTCCCAACCTGGGCGATGAAGCCCTGAAAAACCTCGGGCCCGACGGCGTGATTCGCGTCGGTGCCGAAGTGAAGCCTGGAGACATCCTGGTCGGCAAGATCACGCCAAAGAGCGAGACCGAGCTGGCCCCTGAGGAACGCCTCCTCCGTGCGATCTTCGGTGAGAAGGCTGCGGACGTGAAGGACACCTCCCTAAAGGTCCCTTCTGGCACCTACGGCATCGTCATGGACGTCAAAGTCTCTTCCAAGAAAGAGAAGGACAATGACAAGGACCGCCTCTCACCGGCTGAATCGAAAAAGGCGAGCAAGCAGCTCCAGGACGACCACAAGTCCAAGATCGAAGATCTGCGCGAGCAGCTCACGGAAGCACTGAGCAACATCTTGCTTGGCGAAAAGATTCCGTTGGATGTCGTGAACTCCGAGACCGGAGAGATCATCATCCCGGCGAACCGCAAGATCACCAAGACACTGCTCCGCAAGTTGGCGCAGGTCTATGATCGTATCGAAATCGACCCGTCGCCCATCCGCAACAAGATCAACGAGATCATCGGCACCTTCAAAAAGAAGTTCGACGAACTCCAGATGCAGATGGACGAGGAAATGGAGCGCGTTGAGTCCGGTGACGAAATCGACGTTGGAATCATCAAGCAGGTCAAGGTCTACATCGCCTCCAAGCGCAAGCTCTCAGTCGGTGACAAGATGGCCGGACGCCATGGTAACAAAGGAGTCGTGGCGAAGATCGTCCCCGATGAAGACATGCCCTTTCTGGAAGATGGAACTCCGGTGGATATCGTTCTGAATCCGCTGGGTGTGCCGTCTCGCATGAATGTAGGGCAGGTATTGGAGACGCATTTGGGCTGGGCCGCCCACATGTTGGGTCTGAAGTTCGCCACCCCCGTGTTCGATGGCATCAAGGAAAAAGACATCCGGGGCTATCTGAAAGACGCTAAACTACCCGAGCACGGGAAGGTGAAGCTCTATGACGGTCGGAGCGGTGAGACGTTCGACCAGGAAATCGTGGTCGGCTACATCTACCTGATGAAGCTGGGCCATCTCGTGGCAGACAAGATTCACGCCCGAGCCGTCGGACCTTATTCCCTCGTCACCCAGCAACCGCTGGGAGGCAAGGCTCAGTACGGCGGACAGCGGTTCGGAGAGATGGAAGTCTGGGCTATGGAAGCGTATGGCGCTGCCTATACTCTCCAGGAACTCCTCACGGTTAAATCGGACGATGTGCAGGGTCGCACTCGGATCTATGAAAGCATCGTAAAGGGTGACAACTCCCTTGAAGCAGGCATTCCAGAATCCTTCAACGTTCTCGTGAAGGAAATGCAGTCGCTCGGGCTGGATGTGCGGGTCGGATACACGAACCCGCAGGATGCTCCTGCTCAACCGGCTCTGATCCCCGGCTGATGCCGTGGTGCAACTGACAACTTAAGGCGCGAAACTTATCCGTAGCTCCATACTATGATGAATTCCCGAGATTCGGTCCGTGAATTGATTGGCCTGGAAAAAGTCAACCATGTCGATCACGTCGCCATTTCCGTGGCTTCCCCGGATTCCATACGGTCGTGGTCTAAAGGTGAGGTGAAGAACCCGGAGACGATCAACTACCGCACCTTCAAGCCCGAGAAGGGCGGCCTATTCTGCGAGCGTATTTTTGGTCCTGTGAAGGACTGGGAATGCTCTTGCGGAAAATACAAACGCATCAAGCACAAGGGTGTGGTTTG
>JAYTTC010000582.1:0-4319 GCA_043745255.1 Verrucomicrobiales bacterium | reverse complement strand
TAAAAAGTTTGTCTTTCCCGTCGGCACACGCATCGAAGCCCAGGGGTGGCGGGTGCTCAAAGAGTCGGATTTCAACAATCCCGGAAGCCCGTCGAATCCGATACCGTTCGCGTTCAGCGCCACCGGGGAACAAGTCTTCCTCGTGCAAGGGGACGCCAGTGGGAATCTGCTTCGGTTTGTGGATGGCTTCACCTTCGGAGCGGTGGGCCGCGATGTGCCCTTGGGCCGTTGGCCGGATGGAACCGGGCCATTGGTTTGGCTCCAATCTCCGACGCTAGGAACGGCGAATTCTCTCCCTGTTCTGGGATACGCGGCATGGGCGGCGGCGACCTTCGCTCCCGGGACTGCAGTCGAGATCACCGCTCCGGATGCCGACCCTGATGGCGATGGGATTTCCAACTTCGGCGAATATGCGTTCGTCACTCCGCCGCTGCGGACGGGAGCCGCTCCGTTGCGGATCGCGCCGAATCCGACGGGAGAAGGGCTTACCTTCGTCTATCGCAAACGCTCGCAAGCGGCGGACCTGACCTATCGTCTCGATGTCTCGTCGGATCTGAGGACCTGGGATACCACGGGATCGCGGATTCAGGTTCTGGGCGAGGAGCCGCAGCCGGATGGTTCCACATGGGTGACTGCGCGTCTCCAGCCGAATGCTGGAGATCCGGGATCACGAGCCTCGTTTGTTCGGATCACGGTGCTTCCCTGAGCGGCTTGACAGGCTGCAAGGCTCCGCTCTGTTGCCCCGCTCCCTGTTCAGAGAAATCATTTTTGGATCACCACTTTTCTCCGATGGCGATGGGATATCCCGCCAGAAACTCGCGCGATGGAAGTCGCTTGCCACCCTCTCGCTGCAGGACTCGCAGACGCAGCGCGTCCTCGCCACAGCGCACGACGATTCCACCTGAGTCGACTGTTAATACCTCACCCGGCTCGCCATGGCTGGCAGCCAACGGTTCGGCCTGCCACACCTTCAGGATGGCCGTTGCGCCATTCTCGGTACGGTCAAAAAATGCGCCCGGCCAGGGAACCAATCCGCGAACTCGATTCCACAAGATCCGCGCTGGCAGTTTCCACTCCAGCAAACCGTCTTGTTTTTCAATCTTCCGGGCATAGCTCATTCCCTCCGCAGGCTGGGGACGCGCCGGGAGTCGTCCTGCGATCCAATCGGGAATCGATTTCAGAAGCAGCTCCCCGCCGATCGTCGCCAATCGATCGTGAACCGTTTCCGCCGTGTCCTCTCCGGAGATGGGAGTGGTTTGTTGCGCGAGCATTGGACCGGTATCCAAGCCAGCGTCCATTTGCATCAGTGTGACTCCAGTCTCTGACTCGCCATTGAGAATCGCCCACTGGATTGGGGCCGCTCCGCGGTATTTAGGGAGGAGCGAAGTGTGCACGTTCAAACAGCCCCAGCGTGGCAGATCGAGAAGGGACTGGGGGAGAATCTGACCGTAAGCGGCCACCACGATGAGATCGGGAGCGAGGTCACTCAGGATGCTCAGCGACTCTTCACTTCGGATCTTCAAGGGCTGGAGAACCGGAAGCCCCATCCCCATCGCAGCCTCCTTCACAGGCGAGGGCTTGAGCTGGAGTTTTCGTCCCTGGGGACGGTCCGGCTGAGTGACCACACCCACCAGCGTGTAGTCGGGGCAGGCCCCGAGAGCGCGCAGGCTCGACACGGCCAGCCCGGCGGTTCCGATAAAAAGGACTTTAAGCATATGCGGCAAGAATCAGCTTCGGAGACATAGGTGGACTCATTCATTGCATCCCAGCAATGCGACAATTCGCTCAGCGGGGATTCCGCGCACTAGCACCACTTTGTTTCGCGAGGTCTGGCCCCTGAGGATCTGGAATGATCCGCGCGAGCACTCGAGCAGGTTCGCCAGCATCTCCACGACCGCCTGGTTGGCGGCTGCGTCCACGGGAGGGGCGGTCACTTTGATCTTGAGCTGCGTGCCAATCGTTCCGCTGACCTCGTTCGTCGAAGCTCGCGGTGTCACCTTGAGATTCAAGGTGACACCCGTAGTTCCGAGGGTGATCCAGGCCGGCAGTGCCATGCGAAGCTGAGGCTGCCATCGCCCCTTGGAGAAGGCGCGTGCAAATTTTCAGCCCTCAGGGTGTTTTTTGCTAGGTTGTCCTGGGGCTCTGGCCCCAGGACAACTGAGATGATGCCGCGCCGTTGGCGCTCGATTCGGACGGGGCAAAGGAAATCCCAGCCATGGATATCGGCTGCGCTTCTCGACCGCAGTTCCCGACTCCGAAGAGCAAAACGGGAATTGCTGAGGGCCAAAGGCCCGTGCCATCCCAGCCTTGGGCAACGCCCAAGGAACAGGCCCATCGACACACTAGAGGGCTGAAGGCCCGATTCTTTCGGCGCGGGACCCCAATCTAAAATGGGAACTACTGCGGACTGCTAACCCCCCTTGCTCACGGGCATCAGCTTGGGCATATTTCTCCCCTGATGACGAAACCGGCTGAATGCAGCGAATGAGATTTCTTGTGGCCATTACGGGCGCGAGCGGTTCGCTGTATGCCCAACGCTTGTTGGACTGCCTGGATCCAGGGATGCACGAGGTGCACCTGGTCCTGAGCGCCTATGCCGCCCAGGTGATGGCGGAGGAGCTCCCGGAGGGGCTGAAACTCCGTGCTGGGACTCAGACCCATAGTCTGAAGACCATGAACGTTCCTTGCGCAAGCGGGTCGAATCCCTTCGACGCGATGGTGGTGATCCCCTGCTCGATGGGTACTCTCGGGCGGATCGCCCACGGCTTTGGCTCGGATCTTCTGCTGCGCACGGCCGATGTCATGCTGAAGGAGCGTCGCAAATTGATCTTGGTGCCGCGTGAGACTCCGATCAGCTTGATTCACGTGAAGAACTTCGAGTTGCTCTTGCTGGCGGGTGCGACGTTGATTCCGGCGAACCCCTCGTTCTATTCGCATCCTCAGAGCGTCGTACAGGTGGTGGACACCGTGGTGTCGCGTGTTCTGGATCACTTGGGTGTGCCACATGAACTCGCTTCTCGATGGAAGGAGGAGCTTGAGTAGTCCGCAAGGAGACTCGAACTGTATGCAGAGCGTTTTTCAACAGATCCGTAAATGGGCCGAGTTCGTGAAGATAAGTCACACGGTCTTTGCCCTTCCCTTCGCTATCGCCTCGATGGCACTGGCAGCGCGCGAAAATCACGGATGGCCAGGCTGGCGAACTTTCCTGCTCATTCTTGCGGCTATGTTTTGCGCGCGCACTTGCGCGATGGCGTTCAATCGAATCGTGGACCGCAAGTTCGACGCCCTCAATCCGCGCACCGCAGCCCGACACCTCCCGACCGGACAGATCTCTCTCCCCAGTGCCTGGTTGTTATGGGGGTTGAGCGCAGCGGGTTTGGTGACGGTCGCGTGGTTGATCAACCCGATTTGCTTCTATCTTTCGCCGGTGGCGCTGGGGGTGGTCTGCTTCTACTCCGTCACCAAGCGGTTTACCGACTACACGCATGTCTACCTGGGTGTGGCGCTCGCGCTGGCTCCGATCGGCGCCTGGCTTGCGGTGCGGGGGAGCCTCTCCTGGCAGCCGGTGTTTCTCGCCGTGGCCGTGGTGTTCTGGCTCATCGGCTTCGACATCATCTACGCCATCCAAGACTACGAATTCGACCGCCAGAACGGATTGCACTCGCTGGTCGTCGCGTGGGGACCCAAGAACGCACTCATGGGCGCCTTCCTCGCCCATATGATCATGTGGCTTCTGCTCGCCTCCTTCGGTCTCTTTGTGCGGTTTCGTCTCGCCTACTTTGTGGGCATGGCGGTGATTTTGATCTGCTTGTTGCTGGAACATTTCATCGCCCGTAAACGCAGCCTGAACTGGGTCAATAAGGCATTTTTTAAACTCAACGCGGTGGTCAGCGGGGTGTTCCTTGCGGTGACCTTGGCCGAGGTGGCGTTTCCTGATTTCTTTCGCATCCGACGATGAATATCCTGAGCCAACGCAGCACGCTGAGTGATTTGCATGAGAAGGTTGAGGCAGGGGTTCGTATCACCGACGCTGACGCGTTGCGGATGTTCCAGTCCCGTGACATCAATGCTCTCGGTTCGATCGCCGATTTGGTGCGGCAACGCAAGGTGGGAAATCGGGCGACGTATATTCTAAACCGCTACATCAACTACTCGAACTACTGCATCCTGAGCTGTCAGTTCTGCGCCTTCGCCCGCAAGAAGCGGGACGCCGATGGCTTTGAGCTTTCCATCGATCAGATCGTTCAAAAAGCGCGAGAGTCACTCGCGGTGGGCATCACCGAACTCCATATCGTGGGCGGTCTGCATCCCTCGCTGCC
>JAYTTC010000581.1:0-4337 GCA_043745255.1 Verrucomicrobiales bacterium | reverse complement strand
GATATCTCCGCGATTCGCTTCGGTCAGGATCAGCTGGCGTGGATTCGCTCTTCCGTCCGCACGCACGGCCATCGCCTCACCGCCGAAAATAATCTTGGCTCCGCTTTGCCCAAAGCGTTGCCAACGACGGCGAACCTCATCCGTGGCACCTCCCGTTCGTGTTCCGTCCCAGCCCTCCATCGGTTGGACCACCCAGCGATTGCCAGCAATTTTTCCCTGAATGGGGTGGTCCCCGAGGGGTCGAGTTAGCGGAGAGGCCGATCCGGTCTGGATGGAGTCATCGCAGGGAATGTGGATACCAATCGATTGGCAATAGGCGAGGAACTCTCCAGCGTTCTTGAGCGAGGCGATCTTTACGGCCATGAGCCAATTCTGAAGAGGTGTTCCTGGAAGGGCGAGTCGAATGGTGTTTCCGACACGCGATTCCTATTCACTTCGTCCCCAGGCCGCGATAGAGACGTCCCTGCCAGAGCGCATTCGCGACGGTTTTATGGACAACATTACGCTGCGGTGGGAGAAAGTGCGTCAAGGCATCCTGCGCCTTGGGAGACAGCCTGCCCTTGATGCCTTGCTGGCGCACGCGGATCCCTCGCGACCGTTGCCCGAGCGCGTGGCGTGGGCGGAGGATTTGATTGCCTGGGTGCGTCGTCGTGCGCCGGAGAAAAGTCTGCGCCTACTCGTCCAGATTCTGGAACGTCAGCCGGAGGCACGATTGCGCGTGGCGCGTACGATTCGCTCGCTTGTGAGCGACACGCAGGCACTTGATCTCTTCGCCGACACCGGCCTGCCGGGCAGGACCGCCTTTAGCTACGAGGCGCTGTCGAGGCTGACTTCACGTCTGCTTCCCGCATCTCCCACGACGCGTGACCTGGGTGATATTTTCGACCGACTGTTCTCGCGTGCAGGCGATGGAGACTGGTTGGAGCGAATCGATGCGGATCTCGCTGCCGAGATCGTGCGCTTGTTCCACCACGGTGAATCCGAGAGCGAGAGCGGCTGGAACTCGCTGCACGCAGATCTCGAGGATGCGATGGTACAGCTGTGCGGCCGCATTCGAGTCACGGGTTCTTTACGTGAGGTGCGTTCCCGGCTTTCCAAGCCGGGGTTTCGCGATCTGCCGTTTCAAAGGTTGGTCCCAGCCGTTGACGCATTGCTCGCCCGCCACCGCTCGGGAATCGGCACTCAGGAGCTGGCCGCCGAGCTGAACCACGTGCGCAGTGCGGCAGATGGATGTGATCTCGCGCTCGATGAAGTGACGAGCCGACTGACACTCACAGGCGTAAGCACCAGTCTTGTCTATGATCTGGAGCGCATACGCGCGCAGATTCGGCGTCTAGAGCTTCTTCTCGAGGTATGGGCTGCCCCCTGTCTCGAGGATCAGCGGAAGTTGGCCGTGCTGGCTGACTTGGTGCGGGAGAATCACGAGCACCGCAGCGTGACCGAGCTTCTGCGGCAAACCTTGCATCTCCTCACGCGTCGAATCGTTGAACGCAACGCCGAAACCGGTGAACATTACCTGGCGCGAAGCCGGGAGGACTATTTCACCATGCTCCGCCGCGCTCTCGGGGGCGGTGCGATCACGGGGATCACCACCCTCGCCAAATTGCTTCTGGCAAAGTTAGCGCTCGCGGAATTCTTTAAGGGTGTTGCTTTCAGTCTGAACTACGCCGGTAGTTTCGTTGCGATTCAGAGTTGCGGATTCACCTTGGCCACCAAGCAGCCGGCTGCCACCGCCTCGGCTCTGGCTCGCCGGATGGAGGAATTGCGCGACCCTCGTCGCATGGAGGGATTGGTGGACGAGATCGTCTGCTTGGTCCGCTCCCAGACCGCCGCCATCGCGGGGAATCTCCTCGCAGTCATTCCTGCGACCTTGCTGCTGCATTGGGGGTGGAAGGAGATCACCGGCCACTCCGCCCTCGATCTGGCCAAAGCCCTCAAGATCGTCGACTCGCTCTCGGTTCTGAGCGGGGCCTGGTTTTTCGCTATTTTTACCGGTGTCTTGCTGTGGCTCTCCTCAATTTTTGCCGCCTGGGCGGACAATTGGTTTGCGCTCCACGAGCTTCGTGTCTCGATTTCGCATCACCGCAGCGTTCAGCACTTGCTGGGACCCAGTCGCGCAGCACGCGTCGCGCTCTGGCTGGAACGCAATGTTTCCGGACTCGCGGGGAATATTTCGCTCGGCTTCATGCTGGGCATGATCCCGGAGATCGCGGCCTTCTTTGGGGCACCTTTGGATGTGCGTCACGTGACGCTTTCGACAGGTCAATTCGCGGCGGCATTGTCGGTCCTCGGCATTGGAGGGATCGGCCTGATCACCTGGACGGCGACGATTGTCGGAATTCTGGGAATCGGCGCGCTGAATCTGCTGGTGAGTTTTAGCCTGGCCCTGTTTGTCGCCATCCGCGCTCGCAAGGTGCGTTCGCCCGAGCGCGGACTCCTCTATCGGGCGATCGTGAATCGGCTGCGCCAGGCTCCGCTCAGTTTCGTTCTGCCCCTAGCAGGCCGTCGGAATTAGAATCTCGTTCTGCAAGTGCCCACCCGGGCTATTCCTTGGTTCCAGGGTTTTCTGGGCGTCGGCCTGCTAGAACCAAAATCCGGCTGCCGGATTTTGGGGAAACTCCATCTGACTCTTCAAAACCGGCCCATTCCACCGCCACCGTAATCTGGCCGACCTTGAGCACCTTCAACTGGGCAGCCTTTTCCATGAGCTCCCTTAAAGCTCTCGTTGATCAAGGCCAGGTTGATGTGAGGGAGGGCGCAGAGGGTGTCGTGGTCCGGGTGGCTCTCCCCAGTGATCCTGCGGGCTGGCACGCTCTCATAAGTGCTTTGCTCAATGCGGCGACTGCTAAAGACCCCGGTGGCATCGCGGTAGAGCAGCAAGCTCAAGAGTATCGTCGGGGGATAATGCTCGCTGCCGGTGCCTCTCGTATTGACCCGGATCTGGCTCAGGTCCAGATCATCAATGGCATCGCCCCGCTCCATCCTCAAGGAAACCCTCAGCGGATCGGCACTTCGGCTGAAAACACACCGCCTGCTCAGGAGTAGAAAAATAACCCGGGCTGCGAGCGGGCTTCCCGCAGAAGCAAAACCCCCAACTCCAGGAGATGATAGTCGCCCCACAGGGAGCTTTCGCCGTTCGGAACCGACTGACCGGGCGCGATGTAGTCCCATCCGTTGGGACGGTGATACACGGAATGGAGTAGCAATCCATGGTGTTTTGGATTCGTGGAGAGATACCCCGGAGAGAGGAGAGTTCTCGCGATTGTGAGACCTGCTTGACGATATCTTCGAGCTGCGGAGGGCTGCTTTAGGTTGAGCAAGTGGTTCCCGAGTCGGACCAGCCCCTGGGCGGCGATGGCCGCGGCGGAGCTGTCCACCGGTTCCCAGCGGTTCGTTGGATCAGACGGGCGATCGCGGTAATGCTTCATTCGATGAAGATTCGGTGCGCCGGTATCCCACACGGGAATTCCGTCCACGCAACATTCCTCCAGATATCGATCGGCGACAGCGCGGGCTGCGCTGAGAAAAAGTCTCATCGTTTCGTCCGTGATCAGGACCGGCTCCTGGCCTCGGATCGAGTGAAGAAACTCCAACTGCTCTGCGTAACCCAGAACGGCCCAGGCCAGCCCGCGCGTCCAGGTGCTAAAAGGCGAGTAGCCCTGCTGCGAGTTCGGACACCGATAGCTCCCGTCCTTCACATTGAAGAGGCTTTCATGCGCCACTCTCCCCGGTATGTCGTAGGCATCCCGCCCTTCACCGAAATAGAGCGCGTATCGTCGGCTGACGAGCGCGTGCTGGATCAGACGCTCAAGCAGATTGACACGATGATCCCTCTCTCCCATGAGGACGTGTCCCAGCCTATGACCCAGCGCGAGCGAACGCAGCGAACGCAGCGTGTCGATGAATAACGATTGAGGCCCGTTGAACGAATAGATGTAGCCCCCACCCTCGGGTAGGGGAGTCCAGCGAGCGGCTTGGATCGCTCCGGAGACTTTCAGGGCGAGTTCATAGAATTCGAGTTCTCGGGGATCAAACGGAATGCGGCCTTCGAGCATTAGCCTTCGCAGATTCCCATACGTGGAGACATTGTTGAACCCATGGTCATGCACGCCTACGTGAGACACATGGGTGGCCATGTGATTCACGGTCTGCTGTCGACCCCAGTCCAGGAATTGCTTTTCACCGGTGGCGTCGAACTGCAACAGCGCCGAGCCGTATTGAAATCCCTGAGTCCATTCTGTCCAGCCACGCGAGGTATACCGACCACGACGGGTGAAGACGGGCGTTCCTTTTGCCGGATTCCAGGTTTTCCTGAGTGAGCTAATTTTGGAGGCGGA
>JAYTTC010000580.1:0-4341 GCA_043745255.1 Verrucomicrobiales bacterium | reverse complement strand
CTCTCCTGCCTCGGATACTCCCGCTCCGTTCCGTTCAACTCCTTCACCAATCGCTCCCTCTCCACTCCATCCAATAGCGGGAGCTCCGAGAGCTTCGCGTCAGGTCGCGCTAGCGCTCCGGTGAGCAGAGTGCGGAAATGCCCGGCCATCCGCTCGATAGTGCTGTGATCGAACAAATCTGTGGCGTACTCCCAGAATCCACGAATCCCCGTTTCGCTTTGCTCCAACGACAGGAAGAGATCGAACTTCGCCGATCCGTTTCCAGTCACCACCTCCTCGACCTTCAGACCGGGAAGCCGAAGGGAAGGCACAGGATCGTTCAGCAGCGCCAGCATGACCTGGAAAACCGGAGTTCGGCTCAGGTCACGATCCGGATGCAACTCCTCGACCAATCGCTCGAACGGAAGATCCTGATGCAACAAAGCCCCGCGGGCGCTTTCCCGCTCGCGCGCGAGCAACTCACGGAAGGTCGGATCGGAGGCAAGATCGGTTCTCACGACCAAAGAGTTCGCAAAGAATCCCACCAGACTCTCCAGCTCTGGACGCTGACGGTTTGCCACCGGCGTTCCCACCAGGATGTCTTCCTGTCCGGTGTAGCGATGGACCAACGCCTTGAACGCGGCCATGAGCGTGATGAACACGGTGACCTTCTCCGCCTGACTGACGCGACGGAGTCCCGCGACGACGTCGGATGGAATATCAAAAGGAAGGATATCGCCTCGATAAGACTGCGATGGCGGGCGAGCACGATCGGCAGGAAGCTGCAGCACCGGGGGTGCGCTATCCAACGTTTTCTTCCAATAGTCGATCTCCCCCTTCAAGCGATCAGCCCGAAACCATTCCCGCTGCCAATGCACGAAGTCGGAATACTGCAAAGCCAGCGCGGGCAGGCTAACCTCGCGTCCCTCAGACAGGGCGTTGTAAAGAACGGACAAATCGCGGAACAGCACACCCATCGAGGTGCCATCCGAAATCACGTGGTGCATCACGAGCAACAACACATGCTCGTGCGCCCCCACTCGAAACAAGGAGGCGCGAAAGAGAGGGCCGCGAGCTAAGTCGAAAGGCCTTCGTCCTTCCACGATCAGGCGTCTGCGGAGCTCTGACTCGCGCGACTCCACAGAGTCTCCATCGATCAGCACCGGCTCGAGCCCGAGCGTCCAAGCCGACGCGACCACCTGCAACGGAGTTCCTTCACGGCTGGTGAAGGTGGTGCGAAGTGCCTGGTGTCGCTGAATCAGACGCTGCAGGCATTCATGCAAGGCCTGAAAATTGAGATCCCCCTGCAAGCGCAAAGCACGACACACATTGTAGACACAGTTGTCAGGCTCGAGCTGATCGAGAAACCAAAGCCGCTGCTGCGCGAAGGAAACGGGAAATGCACCCGAATCCGCACTGGAAGCGATCTGGGCAGACCGTGGGGCGGCATCTGCGTTTTCGCCGTCCTCATGATCCAATCGGCGTGCGGCGACAGGATACTGCTCACGAAGATAGCGAACGAGACGAGCAATGGTCGGCGCTTCGAAGAGCACCGCCACATGCACATGTTCACCGAGCCGACGCTGGACGGCATTGATGACATAGACGCCCTGGATCGAAGTGCCGCCGAGTTCGAAAAAATCATCCGCGACTCCCACTCGATCCACATTCAGCACGCGCATCCAAACCCGGGCAAGAAAGCGCTCACCCGCAGTCGTCGGAAGATCGAATCGTGAGCTGAGCGTGGGTCGAGGACGACGCTGATCCGCCAGCAGGCTCTCCAGGATTTGTGCCGGGTGTCGCAGATCGTGAGCAATGCGGTCGAAGAAAGAAGGGGAAGCAGAAGTGCTTGCCAAGCGAACAGGCACCGCGCGAGGGGCCTCCACTTCGGAGGAGGGCGCACTTAGGACGTTCTGTTCAGGATCAAACACCAGCTCAGCAGCCTGCCTCGCGGACAAGGGGTAGATCGTGGCGTCGGCGTCGCCTGCGATCGTTTTCACTTTCAGCCGTTGAAGAAAGTCTAGCATGGGCTGGTTCCGCCGGCTCGCCACGAAGGGCAAATCGACCCGACTCAGTCCCTTCGCGATCGCCAGCTTTCCGAGCGCGACAATCATCTGATGTTCGACTCCCTTGCCGAGGGCACGACAGCTGAGAAGAAACGTATCCACCCGGAGAGCCTCGCTGGTGAGCTCGAAGAGGAGCAGTCCAACGAGGCCGTAGTCCCCGAAGCGATCAGAGACATCCACCGTCAGGCCTTGGCAACGATCATGTCGCAAAAACTCGCGCAGTTCGACTTCGCTGCGACGACGAGTGGTCGCGTTGAACTGATTCGTGCGCTCCGTCAGCTGGGATGCTCGGGCGAAGGCTTCCGGGGCCACTTCGCGAATGCGCACCTCCATTTGTAGACCGTTCAGAAAGTCCTGTAGTGAGGGGGTGTCGCGTTTAAACCCGTCGCGCTGGAGAGTCTGCCGGTAGAGAAGCGTGCGCTGACGGTCTTCCTCCGTGACCCGAGCCAGGTCCAACGGCCAGACATGAGCGAGGAAGCCCGCAAACTGTGCTGACTCGGTTGGCAGCGTCACAGCCGTTACTCCGAAACAACCGGCCTGCACCTCGGCGCATTCCGTCGGATTGTCATCGAGGAAGAGGAACTCTGAGAGACCCAGGTTCAACTCCAGTGCAAGGGCCCGCACATTTTCAGACTTGCGACCCCAGTTGATCCGGCTCGCCACGAAATGCTCCCGACGCAGAAGCATCTCAGGCCGACGGTCCAACACTTCCCACACATCGACTTCGCTGTTCTTGCTGCAGAGACAAAGAAGCCTGCCCGCCTCCTGTTGCTCGAGCAGACACCGTTGCAGCGCGAGATGGCCCGGCTCAAATTTCAATCCCTCCACACCGTCCTCGCCCACCACACCGCCCCAGAGAGTCTGATCTGCATCGACCACGATCACCTTGATGGATGCCTGCTTGAGTGCGCGCACCCGCCGAGCGATGAGGGTACCCAAAGCCGTGAAGGCTTCGAGGGTATAGGGGATGTGACCTTGCGCGTCTGCAGCGACGTCGTGGTAGGAGGCAACAGGATAGAGCGCGGCAAGATCATGACTCCGGATCGTGGAGACTCCGGGAAGCAGGGCCATCGCCTCGATCAATCTCGACTCCAGGCCCAAAAAGAAATCGGGAGCAGCCTCACGAATCGCAGGAGTCTGCCAAGTAAAGCAGATCACCCAAGGAACCGCGCCTCCCTGGGCGGCGAGGCGAAGCGCAGAAAGAAATTCGTCAGCGATCGCCGACACTCGCTGCTGTACCTCAGCGCTGGACCCATCAAGGACAGCGTTCGGATCATTGCTTGTCCGCAACCAATCCTCCGGCCGGATCAGAATCACGTTTGCGCCCTCGCGATTTTGCCGCAAGGAACTGGCCGGATCTAGCAGCTGCTGAAGGACTTGATTGAAAGGGGTAAACCGAATAAGCGGAGACCACCCCAGTTGGGACAGCCAATAGCGAAGAGAAGACTCAACCGGCTCAGCCGTGAAGGTCGCGGAGATGAGGAGACTCAGATTCGATTCATCAGCCATGCACGTTCTCCAGAGTGATCGTCCTTAGAACGAATGGCTTAAGGCCTGTCGGGAAGTTACCACAGGCGGAAGATGCCGCAGACTCAGTTGTGCTCGGGGCGGACTTGGGGAACGGGGCGAAGCCCGACGGAATGGGCGATGTCATCAAACTCCTCACGGCTGACCTCTTCAAGCTGCTTGCCCTTGGCGATAAGCTTCTCGTTAATCTTGATGGCTTTTTCGACCATCTCCTCATGGGTTTGCTGAGTGCCCCCCAAGAGGGCAAAATTCTTTCCAGTGGTGACTCGCTGGTGACCATCAGAGTCCAAACCCACTCCAACCATGAGGCTTTTCTTCTGATTTTTTTTAGCGGGCGTTTGCGCCATGATTTGAGCGTAGATGTGAAGCACGGGAATGCAAGGCACAATCAGGGTACGGGGGTTGGGGGGTGTGATTAAAAGCGGGTGAGAATGGAGTCTCGCATAGTCGAAGAGGTGAGACGGGGATGGGGATGGGCCGATACGGCCCACACTACAGACTGCAGCGCGTCTTCTGTAGTGTCGTTCGTATCGAACGATTCCGGCCGGGGGATGGGCCGATACGGCCCACACTACAGACTGCAGCCCGTCTTCTGTAGTGTCGTTCGTATCGAACGATCCGGGCGGGGGATGGGCCGATACGGCCCACGCTACAGAACTACAGCCCGGCTTCTGTCGTGTCGTTCAGGGCCCCGTCTTTTTTGCGTCTCTTGCGCCTTTTCGCGGCTAATCCCGGCCCGGCCCGTTTCCGATCCGGGGAGGAGCTTGTA
>JAYTTC010000579.1:0-4346 GCA_043745255.1 Verrucomicrobiales bacterium | reverse complement strand
CCAAAGGAAATAAAGGACCCCATCCGCACCGCGCGAGATCCATTGATAGGTGAAGAGCCGCATCACGCCTGGACGAATCAGGCTGTTCACATCGGCCCAATTCACATTTCCCGCTTTATGCTCCATCACCCAAAATCCGCTACTCGAGTCACCAGGCGCATGGATCTTCGTCTTCTTTAGCGAGCGCATGACGTCGATATAAAAGGCATTTTCCGCGGAGCGATTCTTCATCGTGGCATCGCTGTCCACGGAGACGAAGTCCAACAGCTCGGCCATATCGAAGTGATCGAAATTACGACTCATCGCGCGAAGATTCTGCGTCACGGGAATCTTCGGAGTGATCTCTTTCAGGATCGACACTTGCATCCGGGCGTAAGCGACGATGCTATCGCTGGTGAAGCGCATCCAATCCATCACGAGGGAAGGATTGTGGTCCGTCGGAGAGCGTCGCGGCATCGGCACGTGATCCCAATCGGAGACGATCTGAGTCCAGAACCGATTTCCATGCATCTCGTTCAAACGATCGAGCGTCTCGTATTTGAGCTTCAGCCACTGGACCCAATCCTGCCGAGTCTCCTCGTTGAAGGTGAACTCGCTCCCATGCCCACCCAACCCATTGTCCACCTGCCAGGCGATCAGCTGAGGATGACTTCCTAGGGCTTTTGCGAGTTCACGAACCAAGCGTTCGGTATGATCACGAAAGATATTGTTGTTTAAACACACCGCACGACGGGTGCCCTCGTGACGTCGGAGCCCATCGGCGTCGAGGGGGAGAATCTCGGGATATTTCTTCGCCAGCCAGATCGGAGGTGCTGCGGTTGGCGTGCCCAAAACCACCTTGATGCCGGCATCCTTCAACAGGTCCATCATCCGGAGCATCCAGGAGAAATCAAACTTCCCCTCCTCGGGCTCGTACAGACCCCAGGCGAACTCCCCCATCCGGACCACGTTCACCCCCGACTCCACCATGAGGAGGACATCCTGGTGCCAGCGGGATTCAGGGTTTTCCGGGGTTCCGGCGTGCGGATAGACCCAATGCTCAGGATAGTAATCGACTCCGAAAAACATAGGCCGAAAGGGTTTGTTGTTGTTGTTGGACCGACCCTACGCCGATCCAAAGTCAGCGCAATCGGAAACTGGGTGAGATCAGAAAGGGATCGTTTGATTTGCGAGGGGCGTCCCGGACCCGTAGCGTGTCCCCGACAGCTCACTCCCTATGAAACTCGCCATTGCTTCGGATCACGCCGGATTTGAGATGAAAAATCACATCCGGGATTTCCTGCTCGGATTGAAGCACGAGGTGATCGATCTGGGTGCCTTCAACACCGAACCGTCCGACTATCCCGACTTCGCGGAGGCGATCGGTAAGTCCGTTGTGTCAGGAGCGGTCGAGCGAGGGATTTTGATTTGCGGCAGCGGGGTGGGCGTGTCGGTGGCGGCAAACAAGATGCGGGGAATTCGCGCCGGCCTCTGTCATGACTCGTACTCCGCGCGGCAGGGAGTCGAGCACGATGACATGAATGTGTTGGTCCTGGGATCGCGCGTCATCGGCCCGGCGCTTGCTGAAGATCTGGTTCAAAATTTCCTCCGCGGAGTTTTCAATGGCGAGGCCCGCCACATCCGACGACTCAAAAAGGTTCGAGCGCTGGAAGACCGCTTTTAGCGGAAGGCGCGTTGAGTTGCGTCAGCAGGATCGGGCTTAGCCGCAAAAAGCTGGTTTTCCGGTTCCTCGACGCAAATGAGTGGATGGGGCTTGGGGTCGTGAAGCAGGACGAGATAGGCGAATATCTTAATCGTGCCGTCCGAAACATGGCGGGCCAGGAATGGGTCGGTAAAAGCGCCGTCTTGGAAGCGCAGGAGGACGCGGCCTTCTTCGGTCGTCTTGGCATCGACTTGGGTGATCCCCGGGACGCGCTGCTTCAGCTTCTCGATCACGCGGTCAAAGACCGGACGGTGGCGCTTGTAGAGGAACTCCGTGACGAGAGCCAGATGCAGAACACTGCCCAAGATCGGACAAAGTTTCATCAAAAAATGACAATCTCTGGATGCTCAGCGGATGGCGAACGGCGAGAGTCCGAATTCTGGGATCAGGAGACTCATCAACTTTTCGTACCACCTTCGAGGCTCAGCGCCTTTTCATACTCTCTCGACAAATAAAACCCTACCTGATCCCCGACGCCGGATTCAGCAATCCGGAGGACAACGTGAGTGATCACCTCCACCAAATGGAGTCGAAGCCTCTTCCCATTTCGCAGATTCGCCCGAACGGCTGACAGGCCGCCGGAAATCCAAAACAAAAATGGGAACGGGGGGCGAAAAAACACGTTCAAAAACAGAGGCTCACCGTTCACACTCCGTTCCATGACATCCCGTGCCTCCTCGACGACGCTACGACGCTACGTTCTTGGAATCGATTTCGGAACTCTCTCTGGCCGCGCCCTCCTGGTCGACGTCAGGACAGGTGAAGAAGTGGCGTCCGCCGTACAGGACTATGCCCATGGTTCCATCGAGGAAACCCTTCCCGGGCGCCGTGACCGACTTCCTCCTGAGTTCGCGCTGCAGCATCCAGGGGACTATCTCGAAGTACTCTTTCGCGCCGTACCCCAGGTCTTGAAACTGGCGAAAGTGCGGCCGGAACAAGTAGTGGGCATCGGCACGGATTTCACTTCCTGCACCGTGCTTCCCACCCGCGCGGATGGGACGCCTCTCTGTCTGGATCCCAAGTGGAAACGCGAGCCCCATGCCTGGGTGAAGCTCTGGAAGCATCATGCCGCTCAACCCGAGGCCGATCGAATCAACGAGGTGGGGCTGGAACGTGGCGAAGAGTTCATCCGGGCGTATGGCGGACGCTATTCCAGCGAATGGTTCTTCTCCAAGGTGCTGGAAACTCTCCGTCACGCCCCGGGCGTCTATGCGGACGCGGATCGATTTATCGAGGCAGGCGACTGGATCGTCTGGCAACTCTGCGGCGTTGAACGACGCAATCTCTCCGCCGCGGGATTCAAAGCGATGTGGGTTTATCCTGACGGACAGGGCGGATGGACCTACCCATCGCGTGATTTCTTTCGAGCCCTTCATCCAAAACTCGCCGATGTGGTGAGCGAAAAACTCTCAACGGATCTGGCACCGTTGGGCAGCGCGGCCGGCGGACTCAACCCGTCCATGGCTCGTCGCATGGGGCTACTCCCGGGCACTCCGGTCGCCGTGGGAAACATCGACGCTCATGTCGCGGTGCCCGCGTGCGGGGTGACCGAGCCCGGCGAACTGGTGATGATCATGGGTACCTCCACCTGCCATCTCTTGATCGGGAAAACGCGTCAATGGGTGGAGGGCATGTGCGGGGTCGTGCAGGATGGGGTGATCACCGGATCTTGGGGATACGAGGCCGGGCAGGCCGGGGTTGGCGATTTGTTCGCGTGGTATATGAAGAACGGCGTTCCCGCCGAAGTCACGACGGCCGCGCGGCGTCAAGGTCTCACTCCTTACGAGCTGCTGGAACGTCAGGCGGCCGCGTTGAAACCCGGAGAGTCGGGACTACTGGCGCTGGATTGGTGGAACGGGTGCCGATCGGTGTTGATGGACTCCGAGCTGAGCGGGGTGGTGGTCGGGCTGACGCTGGGAACGCGGCCTCACGAACTGTATCGCGCTTTGATTGAAGCCACGGCTTTCGGCACGCGACGGATCATCGAGGCCTTCACCAGCCAGGGCGTGGACATCCAACGGCTGACGGGATGCGGAGGGCTGGCACAGAAAAATCCGCTGCTCATGCAACTCTACGCCGACGTGACCGGACGGCCGATCCAGGTCGCTACCTCCGAGCAAACCTGCGCGCTCGGTGCCGCGATGCATGGTGCGGTAGCGGCGGGGGTCTACCCCGGTCTAAGGGCTGCAGCCAAGTCGATGGCACGATTGCAGCGACGATCCTATCGGCCGAATCGCGCCAACCAACGGGTGTATGACGAGCTCTACGCGGAGTACGTCCGGCTGCATGATCTGTTTGGAAGAGACGCGAAAAGCCCGATGAAAAAACTACGTCGACTGCGCAAGCAAGTCTTTCTTCCGGAAACTCAGCCCAAATAAGTAAGGGGGTTCCTAGCGCTTGAAGCTTAGTAAGTGCATTCCAGCTCGATGACCTGTCCGCAGCCGCATCGCACTGTGATTCCGGTCACGCGGTCCCCCTCATGGCGCAGCTGCACCGCGGGCTGGCCATGGGCGGCGTGAGAGCCCGGCGCACTCGGAGCGGGCTCGGGGAGCGCGGCACCGGATTGCAGGATTTTCGGAACAAAACCTCCGCTCGAAGCCTTGGGCAGATTCGACGGCTTGAGAGGCACAAATCCAGTAGATTT
>JAYTTC010000578.1:0-4348 GCA_043745255.1 Verrucomicrobiales bacterium | reverse complement strand
CGCTGCTCGCGTGCCGCTGGATCGAGCGCCAGCTCGGCCAGCCGTTTCGACAAGCTCAAGGCCCTGAGCCAGCCGAAGGGGTGCCGATGCTCTTCGCGCAACTCGGGGAGAGCGTGCTTGATGAAGCCGACGTGCGCCCCGCGCTCGACGAACTCGTGGCGCGCAAGGAGGCCTGCGATGAGCTGGCCGTTGCGCCGCCGGTCGAAGCACGCTCGCGCTTCATCGAAGCCGAACTGCCGCGATTCGAAGCGCTCAACGAGCCCGACGATGCCGCCGACGAAGTGGAGGAGATGAACGGCTTCTTCCGCCGCTACGCACCTACATTTGCTCCTTGACCATGACGAAGTGGAGAAATATGCCCCAGAGAGTGCTTGCTCCAACAGGCACGCAGTTTGTCCCAAACAACAGCCAGCTCGGTGCAGATTTATTAAATACTGTATGAAAACGCTTAAAGACTACATCCTCGACGCTCTGCTCGCAGCGTTTGGTTTTGCGGCTCTGGCAGGACTCATCTCCCTCGGGACCGGACTCATCTCCACGGATCGTGTGGGCTCAACCACCCTCGGGATCGCGTGCGGGGTGGCGGTGGTGGAATTGGTGGTCTTCTCCTTGATCGGGTGCATCAGCAATTTACTCTCGGCGAAGAACGCTGCGCCCGGCGTGATCGGAATGCTCTTTGTCTGGAATTACGTGTTGGGGGCCAAAGAAAAAACGGGCCCCTTGTTCTTTGAACAAACTCCCAAGGGTTGGGCGTGGGTGTTGGTCCATCCGATCGATACGTTATTGATGAGCGGAATAACCTCATTTCTCTGGACAATCCCCGGCGTCATCTCGGCGGTGGTTGTTGTCACCGCCCTTTGGGTTATGCGCTCCTACCTTAACCGGAGGCCAGAATAGCCCGGCTATTCAGTAATGGCGCGCTCAGGGAGGCGTCTGATGCAAAACTTCTAACTGCTCGATGGCCTCTTGATGCCCCTGAGCCGCGGCCTTGCGGAAGTATTCGGAGGCAGCCTTCGCATCTTGCTTCACACCTTCACCCACCAGCAGCACACACCCTAGGACATACTGCGCTGGCGCATATCCTTCGGCAGATGCCTTGCGCAGCCACTTGACCGCTTCAGGGGCGTCCTTTTTCACCCCTACGCCATGCAAATACTTGGCCGCGAGTTGCGTCTGAGCTTCCACAAGTCCTTGCTCTGCAGACTTCCGAATCCATGAGGCCGCTTCCGTTGAGTCTTTAGTTACTCCGTTTCCTTTTTCATAGCAGATGCCGAGGTTGAATTGGGCTTTCGAGTGGCCTTGGTCCGCTGCCCTGCGAAACCACTGCGCCGCCTCCGTCAGATTCTGCTTCACTCCTATGCCTGCGTGGCAGAGAAGACCGAGATTGAATTGCGAAGGCGCAAATCCCTGTGCTGCCGCTTTTCGATACCATTGCGCCGCAGTTGTCTCATCGCTTTTCACTCCTCCCCCTTGATAAGCATAGCGGACGCCGAGATTGTGCTGGGCCTCCGCGAACCCTTGCTCCGCCGCCCGGCGGAACCATTTGACCGCCTCAGTGAGATTCTTTTCTACTCCGATTCCACCCTCGTAACGGGAACCCAGGGCACATTGCGCGCTGGCGACACCTGCTTCCGCTGCCCCGCGCGTCTGGTCCAGTGTCTTCTCCGGCACTGCGATCTTCTCCTGTGGCAACCCCAGGGCGTCGCGAATCGCCTGCCTTCGCTGTTGTTCATCGTTTTTTTTCGGGAACTGCTCTTGCGCTCGGAGGACACCCGCACTGCCGACAATAGCTACGAGCAGAAGGGATTTGCGGCTAAAAAAGATGCGCGGATTCATGGGTCGGGAGCGAGAAAGCCAGCCAGACGACGGTAGCTGGATGTGGGGAGTTTTGCCTTCCTCAATATAGCCGTCAAGCAGTCATTCGCGCCTACCCGCGGGCACGTACGGGGCGGCACCGATCGAAATTCCAGAAATTCAGCTTGGCGCGGGAGAGGAAACGGCTAGGCTAAAAAGCTCCGATGCAGGCATCTCAGAACTCCCACGTCCTCGCAATTGGAATACCCTCAGGACTAACCTATGAAAACCGGCAATGATCCCATCGAACATCTCGTTAAGGGCAGGACTATTCAAAAAATCCGGAAGGTATATGCTCCGATCTCCTTTGTCTCGACGGCTCTCGTTGCCTTTGCGGTATTGAGCAAACAAGGCGGCAAACTCGAGGATTATGCTTTCATCTTAGGCGGCTTATCCGGTTTGTTGGCCTACGCTTTAGTTATGAGCGTTGCGATCATCAAATTTCGAGCCTGGCAAAAGGTGGAGGCGCTGTTTCAAGCTCAGGAATCGGCCGATACAGGGGGCCAGTCTGACGAAGTAAAATAGCGCCCGCTGTCACCCTCACTCGGGCGCGGATGGCGTCGGCAGCGAGCCACCACCGAAACCTTGAGGGTCTTCCGGTGTGTCCTTTACGCGAGGCTTCCAAAACTGCGCGGCTGCTTCGGATGTCTCCGTCCATTCCCCGACTTCCTTTTCAAGCGCAGTCTTCAGTGTTTCGAAAAATTCCGTCTTTCCCACTCGACCGAATACAGTGCTCAACACCGCCGGATCGATCCAGCGGTCTTCATGGCGCCAATACATCAACTCGCCGAAGTGATGATGTTTGATCCAACCCATCAAACCGTCCATCCAATCTTCCAAGTAATACCTAAGATGGATGTGCGGCATGGTGAGCAGATAGTCCGCCTGCTGGATATACTCGCTCTTGTATTTCCGACATTCTTCCTGCTCCTCCACATACACGATCCTCCCGTTGATTTGCGGATCGTCGTCCACGCAGAACACGAAGCTCATCCGGTTATCCCACGGATATAGATTTCGTCCATCGTATAGCTGAAACTCGACACCGGAGAGGACGATGTGTCGCAGCGAATAGAGCCCGTCGCTGATCCGAGTCAGATTTGTTGTGTTAGGCGGAGCAGGGAATAGCTCGGCCGAAACGACGATGTTCCCATCAATGGCGTGATTAAAGGTTTTAATGGGCGGGTGATCAGGCCCGAAGAAACTGTGGGAGAGAACTCCAAGCTCCGCCATCCGCAGATTGAGTTCGTCCAGCGGGAATGTCTCCTTCCGCTGACCCAGCCACGTAGCTACGACAGATGGCATTTCATTTCTCCTCGTCCTGGCTAACTGTCGTGCTTAGTCGAAATGCTTAGCACCACGGTGGTCCCACTATCAGTCCTCGTTTGTTCGATTCTTAAACTACTTTGAGAATAGATTGCTTCAAACAGTTGCCGTTGACCGGTGAAGGCCAGAAAACCTGGCGTCGGCTCCGCTGGTAGTGGTGGACGAGGCAATGTCGCGTGGGTGATCACCGGGAATTCGTGTCGGAATGCGATTTCATCGGCGAGCACCGCGGCCGAATTGGCGTCGGCTCTTGGAAGCGCTGCGCGCAGGAAGCTCTTGGCGATGTCACGCGCGAACATGCCATCCTTTTCATCACCCACAAAGGACATGTCAAGGGACAGGTGCAGTTGGCAAATACAGTGCCGATCATCGAGCACGACGCGGAGCGTCACCAAGCGGTCGAACTTCCCGCCCGTGGGCCGAAAGCTTGCGACCGCATTCCCGTTCTCGCCTTTCACCGTCTCAATCTCCGAGAAAGAAAACCAACGGAAGAATTCTGATTTCTTAGCGGCTTTAATGTTCTGCGAACCGAGACCGCCACGCCGGTGCCTGCCGAAGCCCAACCCGTCACTGAGCGCTTGCCATAGGGTCGTCACGATTCGCTCCTCAATGAGGCTTTAGACGCCGTCATGCTGAGATTCGCGGTGAGCACGTCAGTTTTATGGTGTCGCTCCAGAGTCTCGTCAAGGCGATACCAGTGAACGAGGCTCATGACACGCTGCCGCTTCGCGCGCGCGATGGCCCGCCACGAGCATTTGCCGAAGGAACTCAAGCACCTCGCGTGGCTGTCCCTCGATGATGCTGACGGCCAGGAATACTGGGCCGCGATGAACTTGATGGGGCGTTATGCCGCAGCGAATCACGCGCTCATCCACCACCACATCGGGCGCAAGCTCGGCGCGCACCGAGTGCTCGACATCGAGAATCACCACAACTTCGCGTGGAAAGAAACGCACGGCGGACGCGAGGTGATCGTGCATCGCAAAGGCGCGACGCCCGCGGGCGCTGGCGTGCTCGGGATCATCCCCGGCTCGATGGCGTCGCCCGGATACGTCGTGCGCGGCAAGGGTTCGCCTGAGTCGCTGCACAGCGCTTCGCACGGCGCGGGCCGCGTGATGAGCCGCACAAAGGCGATGCAGTCCTTCACCTGGAGCGCGGTGAAGAAGCA
>JAYTTC010000577.1:0-4349 GCA_043745255.1 Verrucomicrobiales bacterium | reverse complement strand
ATCTTTTGCATCTCCCACTGCATCTCCCCCATGAGCAGGCGCTCCAGATGCCCGGCCTCAGGGCGGGCCACTTCAGCGAACGAGGGTTTCTTTTTGGCCTTCTGCTCGGCTCGTTTGATGGCCAGGAAAGCAATCATCCTCTCATCGGCTGAGGCAAGAAGCCCGCTCAGTTCGCCAGGGGCGAAAATGTCGACCGTCCCGGCTGACGCTTCGCTGCCATGGGACGGGGTGAGATAAATCGTCGCCCGGGAATGCCCCACCCGCAGCACTTGAGGGAATGCAGGCCTTGTCACACGGGGCAAAACTGTCAGGAAATTGTCTGGAAGATCAGGAAACTAGCAAATTCCTGAGGAAAAAATGGCGGGAGTGGCGGGACTCGAACCCGTAACCTCTGCCGTGACAGGGCAGCGCTCTAACCAATTGAGCTACACCCCCACTAAGGGGAGCCGAAAACTAAGAGACGAATGCGATGCCGTCAACGGCTTATTCACATCAAACGACAGTTTTCCCAAGCAGGAGATCCAGCGCATGAGACTCCATCCCAAAGAATCGCTTCAGTTCCAGGATTTGAGTCTTCGTTTGGCTCCGAGCAAATGGTTCATGCGACCGTACCGCCGCAAGCATGAGGTTCTTCCCGGTGTGCTCCGAGGAGACGAACTCGATGGCTTTCACCTCGTAGCCCGCCCATTCCAAGAACAAGCACCGCAACCCGTCAGTCAGCCATTCCGCAAAACGCTCCTTGAAGAGCCCGTGCTTCAGGATCGGGGCGAGCGGCTCGGGATCCACAAGTCTCGGCCGCAGGTCTTGATGGCAGCAGGGGGCTAAAACCATCAGACGCGCCCCGGCCGTCACCCCTTGAAGGATCGCCTCGTCCGTCGCGTGGTTGCAGGCATGCAACGCCACCAAAATATCCAAACTTGCGAACGGCAGAGCGGCGATGGTGCCCTCGCGAAATTCGAGTCCGGCGGCCCCAATGTCCCGCGCGAGCGCGTTGGAGCTCTGCACCAACTCGGGACGCACCTCCACTCCGATCACTTGGACGGGGCGGCCTTGAACGCGATGCAACCAATGCCAGACTCCGAAGGTGAGATAGCCCTTTCCTGAACCCATGTCCGCAACTTGGAGAACTTTTTCAGAAGGCCAATCGGCGTTCTTTACCAGATGGCTCACGATCTCCAGGTAGCGATCGATCTGACGATGCTTGTCCGACATCGACCCGCGGAGTTTTCCATGAGCGTCCAACACTCCCAGTCCCCGCAACCAATCCTCCGCGCGGGCATCCAAAACCCCGGACTTAACCCGATCGTGGGCCCGATCCGGCGCATCGGTTCTCGCGGCAGCGTGGGTGACCAGACGGACCTTGCGCGTTCCGGCTCCAACCAACTGCCAATCCCGCTGGGTGGTCCCTAATACTGCATTCCGATACCGACGGCCCAGATGATCACGCAGCCATGACTCAACCTCACTGATGGAAAGATTGAGCGTCTCGTCGCGCTGAGGAAAACGGAGAGTCAGCGAAAGGGTCGATTTCCCTCGAAGCTGGATGAGACGCAGGAGAATTTTGTCAGCATCGGTCGTCGACTTGATCCGACCCGAAAGCCCCGCACGGATGAAAGTCTCGTCGCGGAGGCTCCCGATGAAATGCTCCAGGAATTGATCGAACGGAGAGTCTGCTGCCATGGAAATAATAAGACCGGCTAAGCTGGACTCTCGCTTCAGGCTCCGAACTTATCGAACATCTTCGCGTTGGCCTGCATTAGGCGCATCAGATACTTCGCCTGGAAAACGCCCAAGGATCCAAGATTCGATCCAGTTTCGGTGAATCGATCCAGCTTGTCCGAGCCCGAGGTCTCAGAGGTCAGCAGGACGGGTTGCGGATGCCAGGAATGACCGTGCATCGCGCAAGGAGTCGAGTGATCGCCGGTGATCGCGAGTACGTCCGGACGCTTTTGAAGCAGGATCGGCAAAGCCTCATCGAACTCTTCGATCGCTCGCTTCTTCCCCTCAAAATTCCCGTCCTCACCATGTTTGTCAGTGTACTTGTAGTGAATGAAGAAGAAGTCGTAGTTGTCGTATTCCGCCAGATAGCGCTCGAACTGTTGGGCGATCGTCTCGGGGCCTTCGATCTTCTTCATACCCACCAATTGGGAGAGCCCTTTGTACATCGGGTAGACGGCAATAGCTGCCGCACGCAATCCGTAGCGATCCTGGAAAGTAGGGATCGCGGGCTGGTGGGCGATGCCGCGCATGAGAAATCCATTAGCTGGCTTGCGTCCCTTGAGCACGGGAAGCGCCGCTTTGTAGAAGTCAGCGATCAGCTTGGCCGTCTTTTTCTGCTTGGCAGACTTTGAATGGGTCGGCTTGACGGTCGGGATGGGGAGACCTTCGCGATTCGGATCCGCGTCGGTAAGTGGGCCTTCGAGGCCCTTGCCACGGAAAATCACCACGAAGCGATGCTCCTTCCCTGGCCTGATGATCACCTCGGTATCACCAATCTTCTTCACCTTCTTGCTCAACAGCGCGCAGAGCTCCTCGCAAATCTCGGTCTTGATCCGCCCGGCGCGGCGATCGGTCACGATCCCCTTTTCATTCAGCGTGCAGAAATTGGCGCGCGCGGCCACATCTCCCGCCTTGAGATCCAGTCCCAGCCCGAGCGCTTCGATGACGCCGCGACCCACCTGGTACTCGATGGGATCATATCCAAACAGGGCGAGATGACCCGGTCCGCTGCCAGGGGTGATGCCGGGCGCGACAGGAATCATTCGGCCCTGAGCGGCGTCCTGCGTCAGCCGATCCAGATTAGGAGTGCTGGCCGCCTCGAGAGGGGTGAGGTAGTTCTGGTCGCGAGTGGCGATATCACCCAAACCGTCGAGGACGATCAGGGCGAGTTTGGCGGGAGTCTTAACCAGCAGCTGCGAGTAGAGGGCGTCGAGGTTCATGGCAAAGTTCAAATCAATTCAATAGAAAGGGCTTCGCTCTACCAGGAGTGAGCTCCGGCAAAAGCGGGCAGCATAATGCTGCCCTTGCGGCCGCAGCGTCAACCGCGGACTCCAGGCCACTGAACTCTTGGCCTTCGGACGGATCTGCGTCATCTATTGGGCATGGACCCAACTCCATTGATGCGATTGGTCGGTGTCCGGAAATCCTTTTCTTCAGGCGACGGCGGTGCCGCGTTAGAGATTCTCCGGGGAGTCACCCTGGACATTCAGTCGAGGGAAAGCCTTGCGATTGTGGGTCCGTCCGGTTCTGGAAAAAGCACCATTCTGAACCTACTCGGAGCCTTGGATCGACCCGATCAGGGAAAGGTTTTCTTCGAGGATCAGGACTTGGGAACGCTCGATGACACGGCCCTGGCGGGTATCCGAAACCGAAGGATCGGTTTCATCTTTCAATCTCATCACCTCCTCCCCCACTGCACGGTTTGGGAGAATGTGCTCGTTCCTGCACTGGCCGCGAACTCCACCGTGGACACTCCCACCCAGGAGCGGGCCAGGCTGCTGCTCAATCGAGTGGGGCTGGGGGAAAGGCTCCATCATCGTCCAGGACAGCTTTCTGGCGGGGAGCGCCAACGCACCGCTGTCGTCCGTGCGCTGATTAATCGACCCGGACTTCTGCTCGCCGACGAGCCGACGGGGTCCTTGGATCGCGTCTCCGCCACGGAACTCGCCCAACTCCTGGTCCAGCTCAATGAGGAAGAAAAGATCACTCTGATAGTGGTGACTCACGCTCCCGACCTTGCCCGACAGATGGGGCGTGCGCTCGAGCTGCGAGATGGACTGCTGCAACCGATCCCAAAATGAGGATGGCATGACTTTTCGAACCCTCATTCTGGCGAGCCTTCGCTTTCACTGGAGAACTCACCTTGGAGTCCTGTTGGGAGCGATTCTCGGAAGCGCGGTATTAATTGGGGCACTGGTGGTCGGCGACTCAGTCCGTGGAAGTCTGCAAGATCTCGGACTTCAGCGTCTGCCTGGAACCCATCTGGCGCTGAGCACTGGGGATCGTTTCTATCGATCCGAGCTCTTCAATTCTCTTGAGCCCCACCACACCCTCGCAGGCCATCTCCAGCCCCAGGGCCCCATCGATCCAGCCCGGTTGGAGCTCACCGCCTATCCGGTATCGCTTCTGCAATTACCCGGAACCGCCAGTCGACAGGACCGCACAGCACGGGCGAATCGAATTCAAGTGTATGGCCTGCCCACCGGATCGGTGTTCCGACAGCCCGAATCCTGGATCCCGACGAAGCCGGGGTTTGAGAACGCCATCGCGGAGATGGAATGGGAGCATCGAATCAACCAGTCCGTGGGCACGGTCATCCTCAACGAAGCCCTGGCGATCCAACTGAAGGC
>JAYTTC010000576.1:0-4358 GCA_043745255.1 Verrucomicrobiales bacterium | reverse complement strand
GCAGCTTGTTCATGCTTCGACTCGTTCGCGCAGGAAAAACTATCCCCACACCGGTAGAGTTGGCATCCCTCAAGCTCAGTTTGGATACGAGAAAGGATCCTAGTTCTATGACCAAGTCATTAGATATGATCAGTGAGATTGTTCGAAGTTCAAAACATCCGTTCCGTAAGGTCGACGACCAGCCGGCCAAAGCACACAAGCACCGTTATGAGCGCAGAAAGATCCGGGAATTCATACGCTTGAGCGACTGGGCTCAGGAAAATCCCGCCTAGTTGATCCTCTGTGTTGAAAATGGAGTAGAAGCCACGCCTGATTCCAGGTGTGGCTTTTTCTTTGCTTCAACCTCCTAGCAGCCTCGCGCGGCGATTCCTAGGTGATGGCTCAGCACAACCGAGCTCCACAGCCGGACTCTCGTCCGGTGGGGATAAAGTCCGACCAAGCTGCCTGTCGGACTCCAGCGCCAACGGCGCGCCCCATCTCAGCCTGTGGGCAACGCCCCAGGACATCGCCGCAAAAACACCTTGAGGGCTGAAGGCCCGCCCTATCACCCGCGCCGATGGATCGGGCCTTCAGCCCTCTGGTGTGTTGGCGAATTATTCCTTGGGCGTTGCCCAAGGCTGGGATGGCACGGGCCTTTGGCCCTCGGCAATTCTCCTTTTTATCTCCGGAGTCGCGAGCTGCGGACAAGAACCGAAGCCGATGGCCATGTCTGGGATTGCCTTTGGTCAGGGACGCGCGGAAATTTCGAGCATTCGCTCGATGGGAAGTTTTGCGCGCTGAAGAATGTCTGGGGATAGTTCTACACGCGGCGCGAGATTGAGCATGCAGTCGTGAAGCTTCTCGAGCGTGTTCATTTTCATGAAACGACATTCATTGCATCGACAGCTGTCCGTCGGCGCGGGGATGAACCGCTTGCCCGGACATTCGCGCTCCAGCCGATGCAGCATTCCGGCCTCAGTGGCGATGATCAGCTCCTTGGCTGGAGAATTCCGGCAGTAGGTCACCATCCGCTCGGTGGAGCAGACTTCATCCGCCAGCATCCGTACCGCACGGGTGCATTCTGGATGCGCCACCACCGGTGCTCCGGGAAATTCCTGACGGATGCGCATGATGCTGGCATGCGTCCACTCCACGTGCACATAGCAGTTCCCTTTCCAGAGCTGCATGGGACGCCCCGTCTGCTCCATCACCCAGGCCCCCAAGTTTTCATCGGGCACGAAGAGGAGATCGCGATCAGCGGGCGCAGCCTTCACGATCTTGACTGCGTTGCCGCTGGTGCAGATGACATCACAAAGCGCTTTCACCTCAGCGCTGCAATTAATGTAGGCGATGGTGTAGAAATTCGGATTGGTGTCCTGCAGGGCTTTCAGCTTGGCACCCGGACAACTGGCCTCAAGTGAGCACCCCGCATCGCGATCCGGCAGCACGACGATTTTATTTGGGTTCAGGATTTTCGCGGTTTCGGCCATGAAGTGAACACCGCAAAACACGATGACCTCGGCCGGGGTCTTCGCCGCCTGTTGCGCCAGCCCAAGAGAATCCCCCACGTAGTCTGCCACATCCTGGATTTCAGCGATCTGATAGTTATGGGCGAGGATCACCGCGTTGAGCTTCCGCTTAAGCTCCAGAATCTCTCTCGAAAGGGAGTCCACCTGCGCTCGCGGCATCGGCTGGCGAACACCCGCTTCGGCGGCGCGATACGGCTGGATTCCAGACACATCAATCATTCCCGAAACCTAGCAGTCCTTGGGATTTTGGATATCAATTTTGCGATCCGAGGAGATTGGGTCGACAATGGCGATGTCCCGGGACATTAGTACCGGAATGCTTTCCCTGGAAGAAGCCCTGTCACGGATCACCGGACATCTGACACCCCTGCCATCAGAGACAGTCACCCTCCCCCGAGCGATCGGCCGCTACACCGCCTCAACCGTCACGGCTCAGGTAGATCTGCCCTCCTTCGACAACTCCGCTATGGATGGCTACGCAGTGCGGGCATCCGATGTCACGAGTGCCAGCTCGAACTCACCCGTGATGTTGAAGAAGGTCGGGCGGATCGCAGCAGGCCAAGCCAACTGCCCGGCCCTCTTGAGCGGGCAATGCATCCGATTGTTCACCGGATCTCCCCTCCCCGCGGGAGCGGACGCCGTGGTGATGCAGGAGGACACCGAGACACTCGAAACCTTGACGGATGTTGTGCGCGTGAAGGATTCGGTTAAACCCTGGGAGAACGTCCGTTTCCGAGGGGAAGATATCAGAAGCGGCGCGACGTTACTTCGGCAGGGAGATCTGGTGTCAGCCGGGGTCGCCGGACTTTTATCGGCGACCGGCATCGGCACCGTGGACGTGCACCGCCGTCCGAAAGTCTCGCTGATCGCCAGCGGAAGCGAACTGCGCGACCCGGGACAGACACTCCCACCGGGGTGTATTTACGAAAGCAACCGCACTGCACTCGCAGGGGCGCTGTCCCGACTCGGCATCGAGGCGCAGCAGCGACCCCTGATGCCGGACACTCTTGAAGGGACCCTCTCCGAGCTGAAGTCGGCTATGGAAACCTCTGATATCGTTATCACCACGGGCGGCGTTTCGGTGGGCGAGCTGGATTTTTTGAAGCCCGCCTTCGAGGGTATCGGAGGCGAACAGGAGTTTTGGAAGGTCGCTATCAAACCAGGCAAGCCGTTCGTCTTTGGCCGATGGAACAACACACTCTGGTTCGGTCTCCCGGGAAATCCGGTTTCTGCATTCGTGACCTTTCAGTTGCTGGTGCGTCCAGCGCTGCTGAAACAGATGGGGGCTCGATCGACATCCCACCCCATCAGCTGGGGGCACTTAGTCGAGAGTCTGGCAAACCGGGGCGATCGTCGTCATTTCATCCGCGTCCAGGTGGATGACCAGGGTCGAGTTCGAAGCTCGGGAACGCAGGCTTCGCACTTCCTGGGTTCGCTTGCCAACGCCAACGGGATGGTCGATGTCGGGCCCGGTAAAACGATCGAAGCAGGAGAGCTCGTGCCTGTTCTGCGT
The DNA here is from genome assembly GCA_043745255.1 of Verrucomicrobiales bacterium. Classification (GTDB taxonomy): domain Bacteria; phylum Verrucomicrobiota; class Verrucomicrobiia; order Limisphaerales; family UBA11320; genus UBA11320. The sequence continues at coordinate 1,337 of JAYTTC010000576.1, read as the reverse complement.
TTTGATTGAGCGAATGGCTCAAGCCCCTTCGCGAGCCCATGTCTTCAATCGATTCCAATCGCCGAGACCCCACACGGCGAAAAACGAGCGCCACAGTGCACCGCGAACGAAAGCCCGGTTCACTTTGATCCGGCGACTCGCATCAAGAGGATTTCCTCGACGCAGCAGGGCGATCGTCCGGAACCCAATCAGTATGGGTAGCGCGCATCCGAACTTCACACGACGGCCCCCATTCGGAATTCCTTGAACGTAGTTCCACCCCGCCTCGAGATGAGATTCCGCACGCGATAGATACTGATCGTACAACGGTCTTAGCCGCGGATAGATCGTTGAATTGATGAGCGACGCGGGCTCCAGGCCAAGCTCCTTCAGTTCGCTCGAGGGTAGGTAGCAGCGACCGCTGCGAAGATCCTTGGGAAGATCGCGAAGGATGTTCACCAACTGCAGCCCTTTCCCAAACCGAATCCCATCGCGGAGCTGCCCCGCCACATGCCAGCCTTGCGATGAAAATAAATGTGTATCGCAGGTCCGGGTCCAGAACTCGCCCACACAACCCGCGACTCGATAGGTGTAGTCGTCCAGCTCAGCAGAGGTGTTAAGACTTAGGATGGCCCCAGGCTCGACGTTACCGAAACGACGAAGGTCCAGCTCCTGCCCGCTGGTGATCACGTCCATTACTTCCTGGATGCGCCGTTGATCGTCCGGGGAAAACGATCGCAGCAGCGAGATGGCCTCCTCAATTCGCGACAACAGAGCCCGCTCCGCAGGTGAAGCGCTCCCTGCAACTTGTGAGGAGTCCTCCACATACACATGAAGATCCAGCGATTGAGTTTCATCGCCAAGAATCCGACGTCGAAGTCCCTCCAGTGTCGCGAGTCGATCCTCGACGGGGACCACATCCGTGTCCGCGACCGTGTCGGTCGCGCGCGCCAGCAGATAGGCCAAGCCTATCTGTGGACGGATGGCCTCCGGCAGCACTCTCAACGTGAGGTAGAAGCTCCTGGAGGTTTCACGGAGCAGCGACCAGAGTTGGGAAGGATCGTTCGGCAAAGCGGTGAATGGTGGACGGTGGGGAGGGATCTGGGCAATCTGGTTTCGCAAAAAACCGCAACTCGCGAGGCGACCGGCCCGTTCTAACGCTCCGCCCGCTCCATCTGACCTCGGGTAACGCCAAGCTGATGTCGCAGATTCAGCTCCCGCCAGAGGGTTTGTCCGGTGATCTCCCCGCGCAACAGGCTCTGATACCTCGCCACCGTGTTCTTCACCACTGCGGGGGATTCGTTCATGAACTCCAGTCGAAACCGCCGGACTCCGAGATCCTGAAGCCGCCCTACATA
>JAYTTC010000575.1:0-4361 GCA_043745255.1 Verrucomicrobiales bacterium | reverse complement strand
TTTACTGGGCGCTGTTCAAGAACTCGGTGGTGCGGGAGATGGGATTCAAGGCGAACTTCATTCTCTGGATTTTCGTTGAGCTGCTCTGGTTCTCGCTCCAACTCGCGTTCTTCTCGGTGATCTACCAGCACACGAGCCACATTGGCGACTGGACGGAGTGGGAGGTCGTGCTCGTGGTAGGTGCGAGTCACTTCATTCAACAGGTCTTCCAGGCCTTCTTCCTGACGAACTGCGTGGAGGTTTCGGAACTCATTCAGACTGGGAAACTGGATTTCATGATGCTGCTCCCAGTGAACACGCGTTTCATACTCTCGCTGCGAAAGGTCGATCTGGGTGGATTCGTCAACGCCTCCACTGCGGTGGGCGTGATGATGTTCGCGCTGCATCGCCTCGCCTACACGCCCACCTCCGCACAGATTGCAGGATTTCTGGGTCTCTGCGGGGTCGGGATCACGATTCATTACTCGCTGATGTTTCTCCTCGCCACCATCAGCTTCTGGACGGTTCGCGCCCAGGGGATCGTCTGGGGCTACTACAGTCTGTTCAACCTCGCACGCATGCCGGACTCGGCGTACCGGGGATTCTTCAAACTCTTCTTCACCTTCGTGGTCCCGATGGTTCTGGTGACCAACGTACCGGTGAAGCTGCTCGCGGGACGGTTGACCGATCCCGCCACTTCCCTCATTTTGATCGGAGTTGGGATCGGTTGAGCGGTGATTTCCGAACTCGCCTGGCGATACTCCCTCCGCCGCTATACCAGCGCGAGTTCGTAGCGTCTTGTCGTTTGACCCCAAGCCAGCGTCGGCGAAACGACACAAAGTGCAGCGGTGGGTGAAAGCTCCCTATAACTTCTCAAATCGAAAAATATTTTAAACGGACAAAGGCAGCATCCCCGGTGTCCTGCGTGTGCTTCGCTTTAGTGTGGACTGATTCGGCCGATCACCTCTTCAGGGACGCCCGAATGGCCTCCCGGCGTTAACACCACGACGGATGAACTTGTCGCACGTAAACTCCATGCTCAGGCCTTCTTTGAAGGGATTCGCCCTGCTCACCTTCGCCGCCGCGACGCTCCTCAATCCCACAGGCCGGGCCGAAGAACCAAGGTCGGTGGTGCCCCTAGTTCGGATCTCTCAGTGGTGGGCCAATCCTGCGGTCGCGGCGATCGGACTCCCCACGCTTCAGGGGGACTCCGTGCGCTTCGCCACGGAAGACGCCATCTATGAAGGATCGATTCCGTCTGTCCGGGCAGCCGTGAAGGCCTCCAGCTTCCTCCCCGATTCCGTCGATACCTGGTCGCACTTTCAGAACGATCAAGATCGACTGAACTATGATTTGCCGGGAGGAGAGGATCTGGTCTTCGTGGGAAAAAACGCACGCCATGAGATGGGCATCTACCGCGCCTCGGCGAACCGGATTGTCAGAACTTGGGTGGGATCATCGATCCCCATCCCAGAGGGCAGTGGCCGCTTCCAACGTCTTCGTTATCCCCAAGCAACGGGCGATTCTCTCGTCTTTATCGGATATGGTGAGAACGGACAAAAAGGCGTCTATCGAGCGATCAAGCAAACCGTTGATCGAATGGCCGACACGAGCACACGGGCTCCAGGAACGGACCAGTCCTTCACCGAGTTCACCTATACAAGAGTGCTCGAGGACGGTTCAGTGGTCTTCACGGGCTACACCGAATCAGGCTCCGGCGTCTATCTCGCCAAGAGCGGTCAACCCCTGCGGAGCCTCATTGATCGAAGGAGTCTGGAGCCTCGCACGCGACGTCCGTACGCTGGCGCATTGCTGGTGGGAGTGGAGGATTCCTGGGTGTACTTCACCAGCTTTGGGGGAAGTCTTTCGATTGGTCGAGTTCGCACGGACGGCAGCAGCATAGAGACGGTGGTGAACGAAGAAACCCTGCTCAGTGGGCAGACCGAAAAGCTCGGCGCGATCAACTACGTCTCGGTCCATCGGGGCAGGATTCTCTTCGAGGCCGCCACTCATGGCACCGAGTTCGATTTGTACCTATGGGAACAGGGCCAGGTGCACGCGCTCCTGCGCCACGGTCAACGCCTAGAAGACGGAACTGTGATCGGAGTCCGATGTGGCCTGGAAGGGCTTTCCACAACGCACTTCACGTGCTTGGTCGACATCAACACAGGTGGGCGCAGTCCGCTGAAGCGGGCGGTATACCTCGGTCAACTTCCGACAACTTCTGGAACCGGCTCGAATCTAGGAGCGGCCCCCTCGGCAAGAACTCCCGTGCCGGGAATGGCTCAGTTCAAATTGGGACGAAGCCCGATGAATGTCGCTGCAAGAGAGTTTCCGTCCTCCTCCTTCACCAACCTGGAATCCTCCCCGCTCAAGACCCTCGCGCCAAAATAGCGGCCACGCGCCAACCGGGGTTGAAAAGCGGAGGAAAATCGAGGGGTCGCCTAGCAGGTCGTCGGACTTAGAATATCCTTCCACAGGGTGCGCGTTCCTGGGGTATCGATGGGTTCCAGGCCCACTCGGACCAAGGGGACGCTGAAACCAAAAGAACTCGCAATACGCAGAATCGGGTTTTTCAGCCCTTGAACTTTTGCGTGGCTCGGAGATGAGATGCCCTCAGCGAATCAAGGGTTCGCCATTTCCCTCGTCGAAGTAACGGACGCCTTCGTATTCGGTGTACTTGAGATACTGGTGCCAGCGGAAGAGTCCGAGTTCTCGAGACGTTTCCAGGGTCTGTGTTTTCGGCGGACCGGTGGGAGCTGACCCTTGCACCAAGGCTTCCTGCAGCACCCTTCCGTCCATGGGTTGATTCGTCGGCTGCAGGATTCCCAGAAGATGGAGGATGGTGGGTGCAAGATCGGTATTTCCACTGGGAAGTTCATTCACCATCCCCTTCTTGAAGTCAGGCCCGCCCGCGACGAGAGTATTATGCATGTCGTAAGGGCTGAGTGAGGCGTGCGATCCCTTACCCTTGGTTCCGCCATCTGTTAAGAGCATTCCCGGCACTCCGAACTGGCTTTTCTCATGGGTCCAGCGCATCGACACAATGACATCCGGAGAAATATTGGTGATGGCAAGCCTCACGTCCGCCAAATCGAAAGTGCCCTGGACCTTCAATCTTGAGAAGATGACGCCCGCGAATTCGGAAGTCTGGAGTACTTCAATCAGACGGCGTGTGACCGAGTCATCTCCTTCGATCACATAGAAGGCCACGCTTCCGCCCAGCGGCACCACCATCACATCCCCCGCCTCCGGATCATCGAGTTTCTTCCCCGCCTTGAATTTATGTCGCTTCAGCGCATCACTGACATCCGGTCCTTTGGCAATCGTGGAAAAGCCGTGATCGGACACCACAAATACATCCGTCTTATCCCGCACTTTCTTTTCCTCGAGAGCTTTCAACAGCTCGCCCAGGTTGCGGTCGTTGTTTTCAATGGCAGCCAATGCGTTGTCTGAGCCAGGCCCCGTGTCATGTTGCGAGTGATCCGGTTCGCTCATCCATACCAGGGAATACTTCGGCACGCCCTTGGCCCAAAGAGATTTCACCGCTCGGGTCGTCCACCCATCGGCGTCCTTGTTCGGCGCTTTGAACTCGGGGAATGGGTGATCTTCATTCGCATGCACCAGCGATGGAAGCAACGAGCGCGGAATGGTCTGCCCTTTGTAGAGCAGCACTGAATTGGAGGCCGCCTGCGAAGTTCGCTTGCTCGACCGATCATGTAGAAAGACCACCGGCTTAGTGCCTGCGGTGATGGTGGGGAATCCGGCTCCCTGAATGATCTCAGGGAGAGTGGGCGAGAGTAGATACTTGCCGCCGCTGATCAGATCCCAACGGCGGACCGCCTCGACGCCTTCCGTCGCATTGGGACCTGTCCAGCCGATCACCGGACGGTAGTCCGTGTTCGCGCCAATCCCGTTGTGCTCCGGATAGACGCCCGTCGCGATGGCGGTCCCGTTCACCTCGGTGGAGCTGACGTAAGTCGGATGATGATTCTTGAAAAAGACGCCATTGGTCGCGAGCGAGTAAAGATTCGGGCAGAGATGGGGGTTGATGAAGTCAGGTCTCATCCCGTCCCAGACCATGACCACTACATGCTCGGCCTCACCACGCGCAAAAAGCGGGGAGGGAAGCAGAACGCTGAGGGCAACTAGAAAGCCGAACGTTCGCCTGGTGAGCGGAAACCCAGCGCGCCTGCGCAGCAAGTCCTCGATAGAAATCATCGCGGCAGACTACGGCTAGCCAGTAGCTTGTCGAGTGCGGAGGAGCGAGGCCGGCTCAGCAGGGCAGGGCTATCGACATGCTTGGCTTGAAGCCGCCTCGAGATAACGAGATGGAGCGAAATGACTGGCTTCAGGTCGTTCGATCTGCTCCCCTCTCGGCA
>JAYTTC010000574.1:0-4364 GCA_043745255.1 Verrucomicrobiales bacterium | reverse complement strand
TTGAATTTCAGGGCGTGTTCGATCGACGCGAGAAGCAGGTGTATCTTTTCGAGCGGACCGTGGGGGGCAAGTATCGCGCTCCGGTCTCGATCGGTGGTTTTTCGGATCCTGTCATTCGAGAGCGTCTCGACGATCCCACCTTCGCTAAGGTTTCCGAGGAGTTGGAGATGCTTGAGCTGGCGGGGGAAACCTTCGATGAGGAGAGCGTTCTCGCGGGGAAGACGACCCCGGTTTTTTTTGGCAGCGGTGTAAATAACTTCGGGGTACAGCTGCTCTTGGATGGATTCCTTCGCCACTCCCCACCGCCCCGTCCTCGTATCATGGCAGGCACCTCCATCTCACCCGAGAACCCCGCCTTCTCGGGATTCATCTTCAAGATCCAGGCGAACATGGACCCTCGCCACCGGGATCGCATCGCTTTCCTTCGCGTGTGCTCGGGGAAGTTCGAGCGCGACATGTCCGTCATCCATCCACGCTCGGGTAAGAAGGTGCGTCTCTCCAGCTCGCACAAACTTTTTGGAAACGAGCGTGAGACGGTCGATGAGGCCTACCCTGGCGATGTGATCGGGTTGGTCGGGCTTTCAGACTTTGGAATAGGGGACACGCTGACCACGGATCCGACCATTCAGTACAAGGAAATTCCGCGCTTCACACCCGAGGCGTTTGCCTTTCTGCACAATCCGAATACCGCGAAATACAAACAGTTCCGCCAGGGACTCGACCAGCTCCTGCAGGAGGGAGTCGTGCAGGTGTTGAGTTTGCGCAATGCCATCGTGAAGACTCCGCTCCTGGCAGCCGTCGGTCCCCTGCAGTTTGAGGTGGTGCAGTTCCGGCTCGAGAGCGAGTACGGTGCGGTATCACGGCTGGAGTCGGCGGCCTGGACCGTGATGCGCTGGCTGCCCTCGGGCATCACCGAGGAGGAGTTGGACGCCTTGGCGCTTCCTACTGGAGTTCAGATTGCGTACGACATGGGGCAAAAGCCCGTTCTGCTCTGCGGAAATGAGTGGTCGGCCAACTACTTCATCCAAACCAATCCCAAAGCGCCTCTCACTCATCTTCCACCACTCACGACTTGATCGAGACTCTAATCCTCAATAGATCATCACTGCTATGGCCCGCTTCTCACGACTGGATGTTCTGAATCGCATGATCCATGAAGGCCTCGTCCCTGTGTTTTATCACACGGATCTCGAGGTGGCCTGCCGGGTGGCAGCGGCCTGCGCAGCCGCCGGGGTGACGGTGTTTGAGTTTACCAATCGCGGGGATCAAGCCATCGAGGTGTTTCAGTCGCTGGTCCAGAATTGTCGCAAGCAACTGCCCGAAATGATCGTGGGTGCTGGCTCCATTGTGGAAGAATCAACCGCCGCGCTGTTCGCAGCACAGGGTGCCAATTTCATCGTGGGGCCCTCGTTCAACGATCGGGTCGCGAGGTTTTGCAATCGACGCAAGCTGGCCTATATCCCGGGATGTGCGACCGCTTCTGAAATTGGTGAAGCAGAGGAAGCGGGGGTGGAAATAGCCAAGCTGTTTCCGTGTGATGCCGCAGGAGGACCCGGATTTGTGAAAGCGCTGCTGGGCCCGTCACCGTGGACTCGAACCCTGGCCACGGGTTTGGAGGTCGTGAATCGGGAAACGGTTACCGCATGGTTCAAAGCCGGTGTTTCTGCAATTGGAGTGGGGAAGGAGCTAATTTCCAAAGAAGCGGTGGAGCGCGCGGACTATGCCGCGATCACCCGTCGAGCGGTGGAGATCTGCGGGTGGATTCGCGAGGCCCGAGGCAAATGATGTCCCAACCCTTACGCCAGAATCCCCTTCACCAATTCTCCGTGCACGTCGGTCAGACGGAAATGACGGCCCTGAAACTTGAACGTGAGCTTCTCGTGATCAATGCCTAGGCAGTGAAGCACGGTGGCATTGAAATCGTGAATGTGCACCGGGTCCTGCACGATGTTGTAGGCGTAGTCATCCGTCTCCCCGAATACCAGTCCTGGTTTGATCCCGCCGCCCGCCATCCAAAGGGTGAAGCATCGACCATGATGATCCCGTCCGTGGTTGTCTTTGGTGAGCGTGCCTTGACTATAGACCGTGCGACCGAATTCACCTCCCCAGATGACCAGTGTGTCCTCCAGCAGACCGCGGGCTTTCAGGTCCTGCACCAGCGCTGCGCTGGGTTGATCGATATCCCGGCACTGCCCGCGAATCTGCTTCGGTAGATCCCCATGCTGATCCCAACCGCGGTGCATCAATTGCACGAAGCGGACTCCCCGCTCCACCATTCGACGAGCAAGCAGGCAGTTCCTCGCGAAACCGCCGTCTGACCCGCCTTCTTGGATGCCATAGGCGTCGAGAACATGCTTCGGTTCGGTGGAGAGATCGGTAAGTTCGGGCACCGAGGACTGCATGCGATAGGCCATCTCGTACTGCGCGATCCGCGCGTTGATCTCAGGATCGCCGAAGCTTTTAACCGCCATCTGATTCAGCTGCCCGACGCTGTCGAGCATCCGGCGCCGCGCGCTGGCATCGACGCCGGGAGGATTGGAGAGATAGAGGACGGGATCGCTTCCCGAACGAAATCGCACCCCTTGATGCTCGCCGGGAAGAAATCCGCTTCCCCAGTATCGAGCGGAAAGTGGCTGGTCGGTCTTATTCCCGCTTCCCTGAGAGACCATGACGATGAACGAGGGCATCTGCTGATTCTCGCTCCCGATTCCATAACTCAACCACGCTCCAAGGCTCGGCCTTCCCGCTTGCTGGTGACCGGTCTGAATGAAAGTGACCGCGGGATCGTGATTGATCGCCTCGGTGTTCATCGACTTGATTAGGCAGATATCGTCGACGATTTTCGCAGTGTTCGGCAGCAGATCACTCATCCAGGTGCCGTTCTGGCCGTGTTGCTGAAAGTTGAACATCGAGGCCACGCACGGAAAGCTGCTCTGTCCGGAGGTCATGCCGGTGAGACGCTGTCCCATGCGGATCGACGCAGGGAGCTCTTTGCCATGTTGCTCGCGCAGTTTGGGTTTGTGATCAAAGAGGTCGATATGCGACGGCCCACCGGACATGAAAAGGTAGATCACCCGCTTGGCTTTGGGAGCGAAGTGGAGAGCGGGCATTAGGCCGTGGGTCGATTCCTCGGACGGCGCGGCACCGAACAACTTCGGGTTCAAGATCGAAGTCAGAGCCAGGGCACCTAGGCCAGTGCTTGTGCGACCAAAAAAATGTCTTCGCGTGAGCAGCGACTGAAGTTCGCGGTTCAAATCCATAGGTCAGCTTTTGGTGATCGTTTCGTCGAGATTGAGAATAGTGTTGGTCACCAAAGTCCAAGCGGCCAGTTGAGCGGGATCCAATCCTGCACGGAGTTCGGATTCTCCGACTCCGAGGAGTCGAGCGGCAGCAGCGGGATCCTTTCGATAGTCCGCGAGTTGCTCGCGATAGAGTTTCAGCAGGACTTCGATTTCTGCTGCTTTGGGAGATCGTGCCATGGCGAGACGATAGGCGAGGATAACCCTCGATTTATCATCGTGAGCCTCGATCATGATCCGCTCCGCGAGCTTTCGCGAGGATTCCACAAATGTGGGATCGTTCATCAATAGCAGCGCCTGAAGGGGTGTGTTGGTGCGTTGTCGTCGCACCACACAGGTCTGCCGATCTGGTGCATCGAGGGTGCCGAGCGTGGAGGGGGGCGAGGTTCGCTTCCAAAAGGTGTACATACTCCGGCGGTAGAGATCTGCGCCCTTGCTCTGGCGATATTTCTGGGCGGTGAAATTATCGTTATCTTCCCGCGCCATCAACTCTTCCCACAGCCCGGGCGGCTGATAGGGGAAAACGCTCTCGCCTCCGATCTTTGAGTTGATCAAGCCACTCATCGCCAGGGCCTGGTCCCGAATGAACTCGGCTGGAAGCCGGAGTCTTGCCCCGCGGCTGAGCCAGCGGTTTTCTGGATCCCGTTCCAGAACTTCCGGGGTCACGGTTGAAGACTGGCGATAGGCGGCACTGTTGAGAATGAGCCTCTGCATTCCCTTTACATCCCATCCGCTGTGAACGAATTCGGTGGCCAGCCAATCAAGGAGTTCAGGATGCGTAGGCCAATCGGCTTGGGAGCCGAAGTTCTCGGCGGTTTTCACGATCCCGTTGCCAAAGTACATCTGCCAATATCGGTTCACGACCACTCTCGCTGTGAGAGGTTGCTCCGAGGAGACCAGCCATCGGGCCAGACCGAGCCGATTGCCGGGTAACGTTTCGGACGGGGCAGGGAGGGAAGCCGGCAGCGCCGGGACCACCTGATCTCCCTTCTTGTCGTACTGGCCTCGCATCAGAACGAAGGTCTCGCGCGGTTTCTCGAGATCGCCCATGACCATCGAGGTGGG
>JAYTTC010000573.1:0-4365 GCA_043745255.1 Verrucomicrobiales bacterium | reverse complement strand
TTGGTGGTCGCCCAGTCCGGATCGAAGAGTCGGGATTTGGCAGCAAAGTAATTCTCCATCGTGCCGTGATAATCAAGGTGGTCCTGGGTGAGATTCGTGAAGATCGCGACATCGTAGTCGATGCCCCACACTCGCTTCTGCTCAAGCGCATGCGAGCTGACCTCCATCACGCAGGCACCACAGTCCGCCTTCACCATCTGAGCCATCATCTGCTGGATGTCGATGGATTCCGGGGTCGTGCGCTGGGCCGGAATCACGCGATCGCCAATCTCGTATCGCACCGTACCCATCAGCCCCGTTTTCCATCCGGAGGCTTCAAGCATGGCTTTCACCATGAACGAAACCGTCGTCTTGCCATTCGTTCCCGTGACACCAATCACCTTCAACCGGGAGCTGGGCTGGCCGTAGAACGCTGCACTTGCCCTGGCCATCGCCTCTCGCACATCCGCCACGCGCAGTCGGGTCACGGAAGCTGGAGCGATGGCGTCCTTCTGACACAACACAACCGGTGCGCCACGATCAACCGCGGCGGCCATAAACTCCCCGCCGTCGACGCGCTGCCCGGGAACAGCCACGAAGAGCGTGCCGGGAGTCACGCGACGTGAGTCGTAAGTCATCGTGGAGATCTCTCGATCCGTTGGACCCTCGACCTGCACACCCGGCAGGTGCGGTATTAGATCCTTGATGCGCATGGGATGATTCCTTTAAATCAATTCCTGGTTGCTGTCGCTCGAGGGCGGGAGGACCGCGTATCCGCGACAGCGGTGGTTCCAGTGCGTGCTTCCTCGGAGACTACCGAGAGAACTCCCCGGTCCGGAACGATCTTGAGATAGTGCGCCGCCTGCTCAGCCACCTTGCGAAATACAGGCGCCGCAACGGCGCTGCCGTAGTGACTTCCACTGCTGGTCGGATCATCAATGATGATTGAGATACACAGCTCCGGTTGGTCAGTTGGAAAAAAACCAATGAAAGAGGAGTAGTAACGTTTGTCGTAATGCTTAGTGGCAGTGTTCCACTTCCACGCTGTTCCGGTTTTCCCCGCGACCGAGTACTGATCCAGCATGGCTTTGGTGCCTGTGCCATTCGTACTGGCGACAGCCCTCATCGCTGCGATGACCTGCCTGGCAGTCTCCGGGGAGATGACCTCCCGAACCTTCGTAGGGGGATACTCCACCACCGTCTGTCCGTCCTTCCGCTGAAGACGCTTCACCAATTGGGGATGCATCAGCACTCCCTGGTTGGCTACCGCGGCCACCGCCATGGTCATCTGCAGTGGGGTCGCCGCAATTTCATAGCCGATGGGCACACGCGTCATGGATAGCTTGGTCCACTGCTTAACATCCCGAACTTTTCCACCCGCCTCACCCGGTAAATCGATGCCGGTTTTGCTGCCGAACCCGAAATTACGAACGTATCGGAAGAGGCTCGCCTCAGGAAGACGCAGCGCCATTTTGGCGATTCCGATATTCGAGGATTTCGCGAAGACCAACTCGAGCGGCAGCATCCCATAACGCTCGTGATCCGTCAGCGGAAGTCCCCCATAAGTCCAGTGGCCGTTCTCGCAATCGAAGACGTCGGTCAGTCGCGCCACCCGTTCGCCCAAAGCAGCGGAGAGAGCGATGACTTTGAAAGTGGATCCGGGTTCGTAGAAGTCGGAGATCAGATGATTCCGACGATTTTCCAGGGGACTAGAGCGAAGATCATTTGGATCAAAGGTCCGCTGGTTGGCCATGGCAAGGATCTCTCCCGTGCCCGGGCGAACAATGATTCCCATCGCGTTGGCGGGACCGAACCTCTTCGCCGCGTCCTCGAGTTCAGCCTCAAGAATCTTCTGCAACACCAGATCGAGAGTGAGAACCACATTCAACCCGGCCACCGGCTCCACGTCCTGCCCACGAAAGCGGATCAGCTCCCGCCTCATCCGATCGCGCTCGATCATCCGGATTCCGCGAACCCCAGAGAGCGGGACATTAAAGGTATGCTCGATCCCTTCCAGTCCGACCAGTTCCCGCACCCAGGTGCCATTGATCGTCACGTCGGAAATTCCAACCACTCCCACTACATGAGCCCCCAACTCCTTGTTCGGATACACACGACGCGAAGAATCCTTGGCAAAAATAGCCTTCTTCCGGAGATCGCTTCGAAACAACTTCTCCCGTCTTTCAAGTGGCATGTCATCCCCATCAAGCCGAAGCACGGCCATCGCCTGAGTAATCTGCTCCCATTGTTCCATACTCGCTTCAAACCGCAGATCCACGAATCGATTGGTTCGAACTTGAGTAATCCCATTGGTGGATGACTGGCTGAGATATCGGAGCCGATTGGTAAGATCGCTCTCGGTCATCCCTAGAATGGGAGCGAGTGCCTGGGCGACTTCAACCTGATGAGTGACGATGAATCCCGGATCCGCGCAGACACGCTTCACCGGGAAGCTGGTCGCAAGAGGATTCCCATTCACATCCAGAATATCGCCACGGTCCGCCTCCCGAACCACCGACTCTTGCGTCAGAGAGTTGGCGAGCGCCCGCAGCTCCTCGTGCCTCACGACCTGGAGAACCACCAGTCGCCATCCAAGGCCGCAAAGTGCAAGCACCAGCGCCACCGTCATGGCAAGAAGCCACCGGAGCTGGGCGGGCCGAAGTAATGAAGTGGACGGCATTGACTGAAAACTCAAAAAAAACTCGCCCAGGCAACCCGCTTAGGCAGACCCACAAGAACGTCTCTAGACTGTTCAGTCGTTCGGCGAACGAACCACCAGCGAAGGCTGCCGTTCTCCAAGGGATGGGGCAGCCAACGACGCATCCAATGAAGAAACCGGATCCGGCAAACGGACCAACTGTCCCGGCTTGGCTGGACCGAGATTCACGTGCAGCTGCCGAACTCTTTCTTGGAGGCGGTAGGGCAACTGAAGATCGGCGAGCTGGCTTGAGAGAGCGCGGTTATCACGACGCACGGAATCGAGCCGCGATTCCAACTGGCGTTGTCGCGCATCCAGCTCGTGCAGGGTTCGCTGTTGCCAGACATAACCCACGGCCGCGCCTCCAAAGAACAGGCACAGAAACAGCGCCTTGATCGCTGGCACCAAACGAATGGCCGCAGACTGAGATTTTCTATTTCGATTCATCCCAACTTCTCCAGAATTCTGAGCTGCGCGCTGCGCGCTCTCGGATTCGCTTCTAGCTCGGCTTCGGAGGGCATAATCGCCTTGCGCTGAACCCACTTCAAAATCGGCGGCTTCGGCCGACGCAACTCTGGAACATCCACCGGACCCTCAAATTCGTAGTCCCTCGAATACAGATTCCCGAAGTCTTTCACCGACCGGTCCTCCAGGGAATGGAAGGTAATAATCGCGAGTCTTCCACCTGGTTTTAGAACGGAGCAGGCTGCCGCCAGTCCGCTTGTGAGGGAGCGGCCTTCATCATTTACCACCATTCTCAACGCCTGGAACACTCGCGTGGCGGGATGGGTTTTTTTCCCACCTCTAGGACAGACCCGCTCCACCAACTGGGCTAGCTGTCCGGTTGTCTCAAGCGGGCGAGGTCCCCGCTCAGCCACGATGGCTCGAGCGATACGACGAGACGCCTGCTCTTCTCCGAATTCCCAAAAAATCCGCGCCAGCTCGGACTCTTCCGACGTGTTTACAAGCTGGGCGGCAGTCAGGGACTGCCGACGATCCATACGCATGTCGAGCGGGCCATCCCGCTGAAAACTAAATCCGCGCTCCGCGACATCGAGCTGGGGGGAACTGACGCCAAGGTCGAGTAGTACCCCGTCGCAGCTCGCGGGCGGTACCCAGGACGCCAATTCCGAAAAATTTCCCCGCCGCAACTCACACCGAGTTCCAAACCGTTCCAACCGCTCAGCGCCCGCGACGAGGGCGTCCTCATCGCAATCCGCACCCACCAGCCATCCATCCGGAGAACTGCGCTCTAAGATCGCCTCTGCATGTCCCGCCCGTCCCAAGGTGGCATCCAGCCAGCGTCCTCCAGGGTGCACCTTCAGTGCCTCGAGAACTTCACCCAACAAAACCGGCTGATGAACTGGTGATGGCACCCTGCTAAAAATCGCTCAACTCGAGGTTGTCGCACGCCCAAACAGACGGGCGGTGAATCGGTTCCACCGAGATGGCTCTGGCTCCATCGTCAGATCAACCGCGATGATCGGAGCCGGAAGCCCTGGCTGCTGGAACGACTTCCTCGTCGGCACCAGTTCCAAGTCAGCATCACTCAGATCATTCCGAACCACTTTCAAGAATTCCAGAGAGAGCTGCCCATTCGAATCAGCCCGCAAGGTGGGCCGAGGGCTGAAGGGATTGTTCAGCCATCGTCCGCGCAGCGAACGATCCCGATCTCCGCCGATCTCCGC
>JAYTTC010000572.1:0-4366 GCA_043745255.1 Verrucomicrobiales bacterium | reverse complement strand
GGCGTTAAACGACTTCCCTTCACATACCATTTTCAAATAACCATGTCGCTGAAGGCCATCCATCTCCTCTTCATCATTGCTTCGACGCTGTTGAGCTTCGGCTTTTCGGCGTGGGCGCTCTGGAGCTACTCAAACGAGGAGCCTCGGAACATGGTGAATCTGATTATGGGGATGGTCTCCGCGGTTCTGGGAGTTGGCTTAGTGGTATATGGCCGGTATTTTTTGAAGAAACTCAAAGACGTCAGCTACCTATGAAGCGCATCACCTGTCGTGGTATGGGCGCGGCGATGGCCGCTCTTTTGTTGAGTTTGTCCTGCGGTGATCTTGCTGCCTGTGCGACCTGTTTTGGTCAGACAGATTCGGCCCTCGGTCGCGGCCTGAACTGGGGCATCTTCGCCCTGTTGGTGGTGGTGGGAAGTGTCATTGCCGCCATCTGTTCGTTTTTTGTATTCGTTGCGCGACGGGCAGCCCGCATTGACGCGGAGACTCCAGCCAACGAGCCTCAATCCCTTCCGTCCCATTCTTCGAAACCGATTTGATCTCCTGACATGAACTTTTCAGACCTTCTAGGCCTTCCCGTAGTCACCTCGGCGCACGGACATGATGTCGATCAGATGATCCTGCTGGTCCACTATTTGATGGGTGCGCTTTTTGTCGGTTGGACCTCCTATTTCGTCTACGTCATCTTCCGCTTTCGCAAGAGCGTGCATCCCAAGGCGGACCCCGTGGGGATGAGAAGCCACGCTTCTTCCTACATCGAGGTTGCAGTGGCCCTCGTCGAGGCCATTCTTCTCATCGGATTCGCCGTGCCGCTTTGGGCGAAGGTC
Source organism: Verrucomicrobiales bacterium (assembly GCA_043745255.1). Classification (GTDB taxonomy): domain Bacteria; phylum Verrucomicrobiota; class Verrucomicrobiia; order Limisphaerales; family UBA11320; genus UBA11320. Next base: position 3,539 of record JAYTTC010000572.1, on the reverse strand, counting down.
GTCGATAATCTGCCTGCCGAGAAGGACTCGACTGTGGTGCGAATTGTCGCGCAGCAGTTCGGTTGGAATATTCTCATGCCCGGTAAAGATGGAAAGTTCAACAAGCAGGAAATGCGCTTGGTGAACATGGAGAATCCCCTGGGACTCGTGAAAGACGATGCCGACGGCAAGGATGACATCCGTACCTTGAATGATTTGACAGTTCCAGTGAACAAGCCGGTGGTGGCCTACATTAGCTCCAAGGACGTGATTCATTCCTTCAAGATCATCGCCATGCGTGTCACCCAGGACGCGATCCCCGGTCTTCGCATTCCCAGTCACTTTACTCCTACTCAACTCGGCAAGTATCAGATTAACTGCGCTCAGCTCTGCGGCAACGGTCACGCGAGCATGGCCCAGGGCTTCCTGAACGTTGTGTCGGAGGAGGATTTTGCCAAGTGGGCAGCGGGGCATGTCGTTGCCGCGGGCGGTGGCGGTTCTTTTGAGTAGTCTAGCAGATGCCCATTACCGCCTCGCGGGGCTTGGGCTTCCCTGAGGCCATGTCGATCACTTCTAACAGTCCTGTTCGGTATCTTCCGTTTGGCGTCCTCGCGATGGGGCTGCTGGTATCCGTTGCTCTGGTCCTCTCCAAACGCCCATCGCCGCTGCCGGTCATTAGTCAGGTGGGTTCATTCTCCCTGACCAATCAGCTTGGCCAGATCTCGCGTCTCGAGGACCTGCGGGGACATGTCTGGGTGGCCAATATCATCTTTACTCGATGTCCGGGTCCCTGCCGCGAAATGTCCACCCGGATGTCAGCCTTGCAGACCGCTTTCGCCGCCAACCCCGAAGTTCGATTCGTTTCGCTGACCGCCGATCCAGAATTCGACACTCCCGCAGTCCTTAAGCGCTATTCCGAAACGTTCAAGGCTGATCCCCAGCGCTGGCTGTTTCTCACCGGACCCAAAGCCGACATCGTTCGACTGGCTGTTGAGGAGTTGAAACTGACTGCGGTCGATAAGGAGACCGCTCAGCGCACCGCTCCCGAGGACATGTTCATCCACAGCACCATCTCCGTGCTGGTCGATTCTCGAGGCCGTCTGCGCGGTGCCGTCGAGGTGGCGGAAGCGAATGGCCCGGCGCAAGTGGAAGCTCAGGTGAAGCTGCTGCTTGCCGAATGGGGGTTCCTGCGAGTGACCGATCTCCCCGCGGTGAACGCCTCGCTTAATGCCATTGCGGGCATCTTGCTCATCCTTGGGCTCGTGTTCATCCTGCGCGGTCAACGCGAGGCGCATCAGCATTGCATGCTCTCGGCGTTTGTCTGTTCCTGTGTTTTCCTGATCTGCTACGTGACCCATAAGATCCTTGTGCGCGGAGTGCATACCCCTCTCGGCGTCGGTGGATGGATCCTTAAAGCGTATCATGTGATGCTGGTCTCCCACATCATCCTGGCAATCACCGTGGTTCCTCTCGCTTTGATTACCATCCGACGCGGAGTGACCGCACGCTATGAACTTCACAAGAAGATCGCGCGTTGGACCTGGCCGATCTGGATGTATGTCTCGGTGACGGGTGTCCTGATCTACTTCATGCTCTATCACTGGTTCCCCGCGACCCCCAGGTGATTACTCCTTCCTTCACGGATTTTGACGGGATCCCACATGGACACTTTCCTAATCGCGACTCGCAACACACATAAGGTGGAAGAAATCGCCGCGCTGCTGTCGCCGTCCCTGAATTGCTTGGGGCTACAGGGATTCAGCGGCGTTCCCGAGATTGTCGAGGACGCGACCACTTTTGAAGGCAATGCGGCGAAGAAAGCTTTTGGGCTAGTTCGGTGGCTTGGAGGAGAAGGCAAGGGCCAGTGCCCTCTGGTTGGAGGCGCTCGTCTCTGGGTGCTGGCCGATGATTCCGGGTTGGAGGTGGACGCTCTCGGCGGTTCCCCGGGAGTTCACTCTGCCCGTTTTGCTGCGTTGGATGATCTCACACGACGTGGGAACAGCCCGGATGCTGAGAACAATTCCAAACTGCTCAGCCTTCTGCAGGATGTTCCAGAGGCTTCTCGCGGGGCCCGATTCCGATGTGTCCTAGTTCTAGTGGAGGTCTCCGAAGGTTCCGGCCAAGCAGAGCCGTTTGTTTTCCAGGGTGCATGTGAAGGACGTATCGCACGCAAGCCGAGCGGTGTGGGGGGATTCGGATACGATCCGCTTTTCATTCCGACTGGAGAGACGGCCTCCTTCGCTGAGCTCGAAGTTGTTGTGAAAAATCGAATTAGCCATCGAGCCCGTGCTTTGCAGGAGCTCCGTAGCTTTCGAAGCACGCGCTGACGGTCAGATGCCGAGACATTTTCCAACCGTCTCAGGCAGGAGGCCTGGAGGGTAGGGTTTCTGGAGATACATCGATTCCCGTCCTCCGAGATCACTGTCGACCAGTTCCTGCGCGTAACCGCTGGTGAGGATCACTTTCAGTCTGGGGTTCGAATCCAAGAGCTGCGACGCGAGTTGCATTCCGGTCATTCCTTCCGGCATGGAAAGGTCGGTCAGGAGAACATCAAAATTGCCGCAACGCTCTTCCCAGCATTTCACTGCCTCCAGCCCCGATCCGGCTGAGACGACATCATAGTTCGCGCGGCGCAAGGCCTGCACAGCCATTTCGCGAAGCACGGGCTCGTCCTCGACGATGAGCACCGAACCTGCAGTTCTGGACGGCGTTTTCCGTACCTCGGCTTGAGTCCTTGGAGTTGCCTTTACGGTTGCAGTGGGAGGCGCGTGAACCGACTTTTGGCTTTCGGGAAGGTAGATTCGGAATGTAGTTCCCTCCCCCACCTTGCTTTTGATTTCGATCCATCCGCGGTGCTCGCGAATAATGTTGAACACCGTTGCCAGCCCCAGGCCGTTGCCTTTTCCGGGCGGCTTGGTTGTGAAAAAGGGTTCGAACATTCGGGCCAGGATTTCGGGGCCCATCCCAAGTCCGGTGTCGCTGACCTCCAGGCACGTAAACTGGCCGACCACCGCGTCGGGATTGGTGGCAGCCTGGGTGTTGTCGACTTCCACGTTTCGCGTGGTGATGCTGAGGTTTCCGCCGTCCGGCATGGCATCGCGTGCGTTGACCGCGAGATTGATGATCACCTGTTGCAGCATTCCCGCATCTCCTTCGATCACCGAGTGGTCCGCCTTGCAGTAGAAATTCAGAGTGACCCGTTGATCGAGGGCTCCCTGGATCATGGGACCCAGAGTGATGAGGGTTTTGTTCAAGTCGAGCGGCTTAATCTGTAGCGCTCGAGGGCGGGCGAAGAGCATTAGCTGTTGGGCTAGCACGTTTGCGGAATCCGTCACACGGGTGATGAGATGGAGTCGATCGCAAACAGGAGAACCCGCGGGGCATTCGGGAAGGGCCAGATCGACGTGAGCGCGAATGACCATCAGGTTATTCTTGAACTCATGAGCCAGTCCTGCCGCCATTTTTCCAACACAATCCAGTTGTTGAGTGCGGCGGACCTGCGCCTCCAGCGCGAGCCGGGCGAGATAGGATCCGATCCCTGAAGCGACAGAATCCAGCTC
>JAYTTC010000571.1:0-4379 GCA_043745255.1 Verrucomicrobiales bacterium | reverse complement strand
CAGTGCTACCCGCAAGGGGGGCGACTACGGAGGCGGTAAACTACTCGCTTCCCTCTATCCTCAGCAATGAGATTGAGCTATTCATTCAAGGGTCGATTAAAGGCCCGGATATGCGCACGAAACTCACCCGCTCCTGGATCACCCTCGCACTGCTCAGCGCGCTCTCGGTCTGTCTGCACGCCGAGTCTCATCTGCCCATCGAGGGCCAAGTCGCGAACTTTCAGCTACTCGACCAGAACGGCGTCTCTCGCGAGCTCTATCGACAGAAACTCGCCAGGGCCGTGGTGATCTTCGTCACCGGCAACGGATGTCCCATCGCACGACAGAGCCTTCCCGCGCTGAAGGAGATTGAAGCCGAGTTCGGTTCGCAGGGAATTCGTTTGTGGATGCTGAACGCGAACACACAGGACGATGTTGAATCGGTCCGCAAGGAGGCCGATGAGTTTCACAACGAGTTTCCTATCCTGCTCGACCACGGACAATGGGTCGCAGAATCACTCGGCATCACACGCACAGCAGAAGCGATCGCGATCAACACCCAGGATTGGACAGTCTTCTACCGCGGAGCGGTGGACGATCGCTTGGGTTACGGAACTCAAAAAGACAAACCTGAAAAGACCTTCCTCAAAACCGCCCTCCAACACTTTCTTGCACGAGAACCCGTCGCCGACCCCCGAAGCGCAGTGAAAGGCTGCGCTATCAGCTTCGCGCAGCCAGCAGCGGCATCCAAGGGCCCCACTACCTATATCCAGCATGTCGCTCCGATCCTGCGAGACCAATGCGTCCAATGCCATAGCCTGGGGAATATCGGGCCCTTCGCCATGGCCAACTACGAGAAGGTGAAGGGATGGGCTTCGATGATTCGCGAGGTCTTGCTCGAACAACGGATGCCCCCGTGGCCTGCTGACCCTCAGTACGGCCAATTCGCCAACCATCGCGGCCTCAGCGTGGAGGAGACGCAGACGATCTTTCGCTGGGTGGCACAGGGAACACTGCGGGGCGAAGGGGAGGATCCCCTCTTGAAACAGGCGCCTCCTAGGGTAGGCCAATGGGTGCTAGGAAAACCCGATGTGGTGGTGGGGATGCCGAAGGAGTTTTCGGTTCCGGCCACGGGCGTGATTCCGTATCAGTATTTCAAGGCGGAATCTACCCTCACCGAGGATGTCTGGCTTCGCGCTGCGGTGGTGAAACCTGGCAACTCGAAGGTGCTTCATCACGCATTGATCTTCGTGCAATACCCGAAGGAATTGAAATCAATCGAACCGAAGCAGAATGCCGGTACCGCAGGGTTTTTTGCGGGCTTTGTTCCCGGGTCGGATCCTGTCCCGTTTCCAGAAGGAACGGGGAAATTTCTTCCAAAGGGCACCACCTTCATTTTCCAAATCCATTATTCCCCAACGGGAAAGGAAGAAGTCGATCGCACGGAGCTCGGGCTTTACCTGCTCCCGTCGAAACCGAAGTGGGAGCTGCGGACGCGTGCCGTGACTCAACATGATCTAGAGATTCCACCGGGGGCGAGCAACTACACGGTGCAGGCGAGTTACAAGTTCCGAAAACCTTCGGTCTTGCACGATATGAGCCCGCACATGCACGTGCGAGGTGCGTCCTTCAAATACCAACTCAAGTATCCGGACGGTCACTCGGAAACGTTGCTCTCCGTACCCCGCTGGGATTTCGGGTGGCAGACGCTGTATCGACTGAAGGAGCCGAAGCTCATCCCTGCCGGTGCAGAACTGGTCTGCTCAGGAAGCTTCGACAACTCAGGAGGGAATCCGGCCAATCCAGATCCCAAGCAGTGGGTGACATTTGGGGAACAAACTACTGATGAGATGTTCATCGGATACTATGACATCGCAGTACCGCCGGTAGAAATGGTGAGCAAGGAGCCGGCCGTCGAGCCGAAGTAAGGCTTATCGAAGACCGCGCTGCACTTGCATTGTGCCGTGCGACCTATCCCCTCTCACCTCCAATCGTCCGATGCGGACCCTGTTACTGAGCGAGGCGAACTCGGCTCGGTGAACCTGCTCCCAACAGCAATCGGAGGCTGTTGAATACCACCACGACCGTGCTGCCCTCGTGTCCGATGACTCCGACGGTTAGCGGAATCAGGCCGAGGAGCGCAGCGGTGGCAAGCACGACAACGGTTCCCAAAGAGATCACCAAATTCTGTCGGATCACCCGGCGTGCTCGCTGGCTGATGCGATAGGCGAAAAGAAAATTTTCCAGCCGATCGTGCATCAGCACCACATCGGCCTGCTCCAGAGCCGCGTCGGATCCGCGTGCTCCCATCGCCACGCCCACGTGCGCGACGGCCAGGCTTGGAGCGTCGTTCACGCCGTCCCCCACCATGGCCACCGGCTTTCCAGCGTCAGTAAACTCTCGGATTGCAGCTACTTTTTGCTCTGGACTCAGTTGCGCTCGCACGTCCGTCAGGCCCAAACGCGTCTTCAGGACCTCGGCTGCAGCGGGGCGATCTCCCGTAAGCACCACGCTGTGGAGTCCCGCCTGGGTCAGCGCTTCGATCAAAGCCTTGGCCTCGGGACGAATTTCATCCCGCAGCACCACGCGGCCCACTAGATTTCCTCGCGCAAGCCAGACTTCAGACAGGCCGGGCTCCGCCTCGGCACGCTCTGGCACGACAGACCCTATCGCGTCCTCAAGCCACTTGCGTCGACCGACAAGAACGCGCTCCCCTCGATATTCCGCCTGAAGACCACATCCCGCGATCGATTCAAATCGCTCCAATTCGAGGACCTCAACCCGCTGCTGCTTGCCATGCTTAGAAATCGCCCGAGCCAACGGGTGGGTCGAGAGCCGCTCCAGCGAGACCACCCACTGCAACACTTCGGTTTCGCGACCGGGAGGAAAACTCTCCACCGCCTGCACCGTCAGATCGCCGGTGGTCAAGGTGCCTGTCTTGTCCATGGCCACCACTTTCACTTCAGCAAGTTTTTCCACCGCTACGCCGCCACGAAACAGCACACCCCGACGAGCGCCAGAGGCGATCGCAGCGAGGATCGCTGAAGGAATCGAGAGCACTAAGGCACACGGAGACGCAACCACCAGCAAGGTCATCGCACGATAGAAGGCGCTCTTGGTGGCACCGTCCGAGACGAAAGCGGGCAGTCGCATGAAGGACCACCAGAAGAGAAAAACGGCAAAGGTGAGTCCAAGCACCGCGTAGGTGTATCCAGTTCCAAAACGATCGGTGAACCGCTGCGACGGGGCTTTCTGCTGCTGCGCCTCGCGGATCAGGCGGATAATTTTCTCAAGCGAGCTCTGAGCGGCCGGACGAAGAACAGAAACTTCCACCGCTCCCCACAGGTTTAAGGTTCCCGACAAGACGGTATCTCCAATGGACTTCTCCATCGGCACGGCCTCGCCGGTCAGATTCGATTCATCGGCAGCGGTGCGCCCCTTGAGAATCTCGCCGTCGACGGGAAACTGCGCGTGCGGTTTGATCAGCAAACGCTGACCCGCGCGCAACTGGTCCACCGGCGTTTCCTGCTCCAAGCCTGCAGCATCGATCAAGGTGGCCACCTGGGGAGCGCCGCGGTGGAGCGCTTTAATTTCTCGCTGAGTACGGCCCATCGCGTAGTGCTCCAACGCGCCGGCGAAGGCGAATAGAAAGAGAAGGATCGCCCCCTCCTTCCACTCACCGATGGCCGCACTGCCGAAGGCCACCGCGAGCATGAGAAAATGAACATCGAGTCGACGCTGTTGGAGCAGCTCCCAGACCTCCAGAGCGGTGAACCATGTCCCTGCAAGATACGCGACAAGAAACAGCGGAAGAGACCCTACGGCTGGGGCAAAAGCGCCCCCCAGAGCAAACACACCACAGAGGACCGCCGCAGCGAGCTGCCCCTTCCACTCATCCAGATGTTCCTCATCTTCGTGGATTTCCATCTGCCGGGGAACCAGCTTTGGAAACGGCAAGGATCGCCAATGCCAGAATCGTGGGGCCGTCGGACAGGAGACGCGCGCGAGTGTGGTGGACTCCGCACTCTGCGTGACCTGAATCTGAGAGCGAACCACCGGATGCGGAGGACGATCGCACTGGGAACAATCGCCCTCTCCCGTGAGCAAGCCGCAGGGATGCCCATCGTCGCTAAGCCTGAGGCGCTCCAGCATTCCCTTAACCCTCTCGTTGAGCGCGGGATCCTCAGGCTTGCCCAGAGTGGCGATGGAAACCGACTGGTCCCCAGGGCGAACCGTGATCGCTTCAACATGGGGCTCCGCCTTCAAGATCTGAGCCGCACCCTCGACCAAACAACTGATCGTCTGAGGCTGGGCGGATTTGAGAGAGCTGGGTTTCATTGCGTCGCCTCGGAAGCATCCCCTCTCCACGGCACTCTGACAAGTGAGGAGGATAAGATTGG
>JAYTTC010000570.1:0-4383 GCA_043745255.1 Verrucomicrobiales bacterium | reverse complement strand
GAAACTAGTCTGACGAGATTGTCCGTACACTGAGAAGGCTTCGAACCAGTCCCCGCTGCTGAGATACTCAGTCCGAGAACTGAGTCCGAGACGATCGCGCTCGAAGAACTTGGAATATTCCTGCTGGGTCACATAAGGCGAAAGCGTGCCGCCACCGACCGGGCCCAACAGTTGAGCTAGCAAATACTCGCTCTGCCATGGGGTCTCATAACGGAGGTCGATTTGCCGAGGATCGCGGAGCGTGTTGTAACTGTTGGCCAGGAAGAGATGAGAGGAGTAATTGGCATAGTCCACCGCCACCGCATGAGACGCTTCCCGCAGGCTGGTGTCGGTCATCCCTGCATCCGCGTAGAGGCCGGCAAGATTGGCACTGGCCACCGCTTTGTCCTGGTCCAAAAGAAACTGGGAGCGATAGAGACGCCGGTTGTCATTGAGTTCGCGTGAACGCTCGAGCTCGCTCAACGCCGGATTGATCCGGTTTCTTTGCTGAAGGAGCAGTGCACTGTAAAGAAAGGGAGTGGGGTCATGGGAATCGAGCTGCTTAGCGAGCTCAAGCTCATGCTCGGCTCGGGCGGCTTCTCCAGCGTCGGCATAGGCCTTGGCGAGATAGCTGCGGAGCGAGGCACGCTGGGGTTCCAGGCTGGCGGCCGCGAGGAGATCGGCCTGGCCTGCGTGCCGCTCCCCGAGGCGGATCCGACAAAGGCCGCGTCCGAGCCACGCGTTGGCGAGTCCCGGGTCGACCTCGATGGCTCGAGCGAAGCTGCCGATCGCTTCATGCACTCGACCTTCTGCCCCCAAGAGAAAACCCCGGAGAGAAAGGGCCTCCGCTTGCTGGGGCGAAAGGGTCAATGCGGTTTGCAGCGCGCGCTGCGCCTCAGGAACTCGTCCGTGACTGAACTCCAACTCAGCGACGCGCGCCCAGGCGAACCCAAAGCTTGGCGAGACAGACACTGCCTGACGGGCGGCAGCAAGCGATTGAGCGAGATGGCCCGACGACTGTTGACGATAGGACTCCACCATCCACTCCGTGGCCAGAAGCGGCTCAGGGATCGGCGGGGAGGACTTCAGTTTGACGGTGGAAATCAGAGTCCTCAGCGCTGAAGAGAGGGCTAGGAGCTGTGGAGAAGAGGGGGTCGCTTGGACGATTCTGTCCAGTCGAGCAGAGGCATCATCGACTTGTCCCACACTCAGCAACAACGCGGAAAAATAAAGAGCTTCTGCGGCGGAATCCGGAGTTCGGTCGGAGGGATAGAGGGCGAGAGCTCGAAGCAGGTTGCCCTGGTCGTAGGCCTGCAGCGAGGCGGTAAGGGCCTTGCGTTCCGACAAGCTCAAAGGAAGCTCCTTCACGTCGAGGATCCCGGGATAGTAGAGAAACCATTGGATGATATCATTGACCGCGCCAATCATCGGGCGGACTTCCAGCGGCTGGCCCTCGCGAGCGATCCCCTGCTGGTTTTTAAGGACGGTTCGAGACGCTCCTTGGGCGTCGCTCAGCGTGATCGCCCCCTCAAACACCGTCACGAGGGTTGTTCCGTCGGGAGCAACACGCAGAGCAAACTCGGTTCCCTTGACCACCGCTGAGATTCGGGGAGTTTGGAACTCGAGCTCCTCGGGAGCATCGCGGTGGAAGAAGTAGATCAGACCCTGAAGCAGCCGGAAGCCCAGGTGGTGGCGCGCCGGACTCAGCGGTGGAATCTCCACCAGGCTCAGCTGATCCACATGCAGTACGGATCGATCGTACCACAGGAGCTGAGCCTGGCTTTTTTCGCCAGTGCTGAGACGGTCTCCGGCGTTGAGGACATCGTTGGTTCGAGCAGGATACTTTGCTGGGTCATTTCCCCGGGCCAAGTGCACCACTCCCTGCACAGCCTGGACGGTGATCGTTTTGTCCCCGACGCTCTCTGCGGCATCTGCTGAGGGAAGGCTCAATAGAATCCCGAGCGGGATCACCCATCCCCTGGCGATGCCGATGGCAAGCGATTCAAGTCTGCGCCTTAGAGGTCTGATAGCGAAATCCACGCACGCCGTGGTTACCCAATACCCAGTCATTGTGCAAGCGCCCCGAAGAATCGCTCAAAGTTTCAGTTGTCGTCTGGCTCCGCCGACTGCTAGTAGTTTTACCACAACTATGAAAGCCAAGTTCTCTTGGCTCACCCGGAGAATGCTGGATCGCAAACTCGAATGCGATTCCTGCAACTCGGCTCGGGAGCAGACTTCAGGTCAGGTTAGATTCATTCAGAGGGTCGAAGTTTTGTTTCCTGCTGCAGTATTCCTCGGGTGGAGCCTCTTACTGATTCCATTCTCGAGCCAGGCCAGAGGTCCAGCTTCATCCCCTCCGCCGGAGGACGCCCCTCGAATCACACAGTCCCCCGCCAGCCAAACTGTCCTGGAGAACCGATCTGTCGATCTGAAAGTGATCGCCACAGGAAGCGACCTCTATTTTCAGTGGTTCCACGACGACCGACTGATCCCAGGGGCAACCAATAGCGCATGGAGCCTTTCGACAGTCCGGCCTCACCACGAAGGGCAATACTCGGTTCGTGTCTACAACCGATGGGGGGAGGCGGATAGCGACTCTGCTCAAGTGAACGTCCTGCGCTCCCCTTCCATTCGCCAGCAGCCGGTCAGTCAGATCATCATCCAGGGCGGGACGCTCGCCTTTGGAGTGTTGGCAGAGGGACCTCCGCCTCTTGAATACCAGTGGACGTGGAACGGGGTCGATCTCCGGGGAGAGACAACCGCGAAACTGGAACGAGCGAACGTACAGCCATTAGAATCGGGATGCTATGCGGTGAAGATTCGAAATCAAAACGGAACTCTGACAAGTTCAAACGCGTTGCTCTCCGTTCTTATCCCCCCAAGCTTCCGGCGGCTGCCACACACGAGCGTGGCCTTGTTAGGAGCCCGCTTCTCTTTCGTGGCGCAGGCCGAGGGCACTGAGCCTCTCCGGTATCAGTGGCACCGCAATGGCCAGAACATTTTGAACGCCACCTCCGAGACCTTAGTGATCGACTCTGCAAGGGTGGAGGACTCGGGTGACTATTCGATAAGCGTTCAGAATTCGGCGGGATTCGAACTCAGCCCAGCGGCGAATCTCCTGGTGATGGTCCCTCCCAAGATTCTGAGTCACCCGATCGATGTCGTCGTCGCAGTGAGCAACTCGGTTGAGCTGAGTGTGGCGGCCAGCGGGACGGGTCCGCTGACCTACATATGGCGTCAGGATGGTTTGGAGGTCTTCGGCGACCCAACAGTATCGGGGGCCTCAAGCCCCGTTCTTCAGATACCTCAGATTCGGCCGGATCAGGCGGGTCACTACGAGGTGGTGGTCTGCAACTACGCCGGGGCGGTCACTAGCCGGGTCGCGACAGTGCAGGTGAAAGTTCCTCCTTTTATCATCACCCCGCCGCAAGGCCAGACGGTGAGCATGTTCGACGATTTGGTTTTGAGTGTGAAGGCAGGGGGAAGTCCGGATTTGAAGTACCAATGGCGACACAATGGGGCGAACATTCCAGAGGCCACCCATTCGGTTTTGGGCCCCCTGTTTGTTCAGCAAGATGTCGGCGGGACTTACTCCGTGGTGGTGGAGAATTCGGTCGACACGGTCGCCTCAGATCCGGCGTTTGTCCTCATCGATAACCCCGTGTTGATGCCCTCGGATTCATTTCAAGGAGCACCGGCCATCAACTGGCAAATCGGATGCACCTTCATCCAAGGCTCCAATCGAGGATTCTCCAAAGAGAGCGGCGAGCCTGCTCATGCAGGTCGATTGGGCGGCACCTCAGGCTGGTATCGGTGGAAGGCACCCACGACCTCCCTCGTGACTCTGGAAACCACCGGAAGCACCTTTGATACGCTGCTCGCGGTTTACGCGGGGAACGACTTGACCCATTTGCTCGGAGTTGCCAGCAGCGAGGACTCGGGCGGGCTTCTCACCAGCCGACTGACCTTCATCGCAAAGGAAGGTGAAGAATACTCCATCGCCGTGGACGGCTTCGATGGAGAGGCGGGAGATTTCCTCCTGACTGCGGTAGTCCAACCCACGACGGCGAGTCAGATGCCGATTGTTGTGGTGCCGCCCCTCAGCGGCTCAGGACCGCGCGGCAGATCCACCAATCTGGTCGTCGTGGCGCAGGGAAAAAACCTGAGTTACCAATGGCATTTCCTTGCAAAGCCGCTTCTGCATGAAACCAATGATCTCCTGATCCTGCCAAATATTCAGCCGGTCGATGTAGGCACCTACTTCGTTAGAGTGCGTGATTCAGAGACTGGACTCTTCGTAGACAGTGAATCCGCCGTCGTGGAGATCGGCCCGGTGATCGACGTGGTGTCGCAGGACAAACGTTACTTTGGCGCTGAGGGCTCCCCTATAGGCGCCTTGCCGCA
>JAYTTC010000569.1:0-4389 GCA_043745255.1 Verrucomicrobiales bacterium | reverse complement strand
TCTTCCCTGACCGTCGACAATAGCGTGTGGCTTGAACCGCGCTCGCAAGCGTTCTGTGGCACGGAGGAAACCCAGCTCTTCTCCGGCACCACGGTGCCCAATGCTCAGGGTGAGTGTTCTGGTGTGGAGGGCCTCTGGGATATTTTGAAGGCACCGCTGTATCGAGCCGCCGGAGCGTCCGATCGTGCCGTGTTGAAGGCGCAATCGACACGCGATGACAGCTCGCATGATCTGGTGACATTGGTTGCAGCGGCGGTTCTGCTGCCGGCCAAAAATCTTCCCGATCTGATCGTGAGGCCTTCCAAGCCTATCGTTATCGACGATTCTTTTGCGCTTACTCGATCAGGAGGTCCCCGGCGACTCGATGTGCTTGGCAATGATTCGTTTTCTTCGCCCCTCACGCTGACGAGTTGTGAGGGGGAAATCCAAGGTCGCATTCGCCTCACTCCTGAAGGGTCGGCCTTGGTATACGAGCCTGATCAGTCGACCGATGATGCGCGAACTGAGGAGATTTCTTACACCGTCCGTAGCAACGAGGGTGAGGTGGCAACGGGTCGAGTGACAATCGTGGTTTCTGGCGCGGCAGCCGTAATCCTGCCGTCCGGTGATAGCACATCCACTCATCGACTGAGCAGCCCGCCCTCGCGGGCTCGAGGGCCGGAGCATTTTTCAAAAACCTTTCGCTATTCGTCTGCGGGCGTAGAGACGATCTACGTCCAGCTTCAAGCTGAAACTCTCTTCGCGCACCTCTACTTGCGTGATCCCAACGGGGATATTCTGGATTCGATGTCGTATCGCTGCGACCCACAGGACCCGGAGTGCACCGCCTCGGACACGATCACGCTGAAGCCGAGCGAAATAGGTCCCGGGGATTACTTTATTGAAGTCGCGGGGGATCTGCCCGGAGAAGGGGGAGAGTTTACCCTTTCTCTGTCGCATCAGCCGCTGACGCAATGGCCTGTAGCTCTCTGGGTGGAGGGAGTGCCCGTCACATCGGTTGCGGACTTGGGCAATCTTTCCACTCTCGCCCGCACGCTCACGGTCGCCGTGAAGAATCTTGCGTCAGCGACGCTGACGAAGGCCCGAATGGTTACGTTTTCCCTGGATGTTGGCATTGCTTCAAAGGTAGTTCCCGAGAATGGAGTCGATATCCCCGGTGGCGAGACTCGGGTTTTTCAATGGACCGTCGATCGAAGTGCTGGAGCGCTCAATACGGAAATCGAGGTGCCGCTGAGTCTGCTCGCTGACGAAGGAGTTTATCGTCCTTTCCGCGGACACTTTTCAATCCGCCATGAGGAGATGGGACTCTATTTGGAGGTCACTCCCGTGAGACAGAATCAGCTCAAGCTGCGAGCGACAGCCTTGGCGGGGGATTCTTCGCCAACGACTTTTTTTCTCGAGAGTGATGAGGGTCAATCGACGCGCTCGAGCCTGGCCTCCGAAGTCCTCTGGTCCGAGATCGCACCAGGGCATTATCAGGCCTGGGCGCGCAATGACTCGGGCGTTTCACAGCGTGTTGTCGTGGATGTCGGACTCAGGTCGGCTCCTGGGAAAGCGAACGACGACGAGTTCTTGGTATTGCTGAATAGCACGGGCAATTCCTTGTCCGTTCTCACCAATGATTTTGCCATGGATAGGGTTCTCTCCGTCGGTGCGGCCGAATTTGGCACTGTGATCCTGGATGAGAAACGCTCCGCTGTTCTTTACTCACCCCCGTACAATGAGGTCGGTACCGATTCTTTCTCTTATGTCGCGGTGGATGCCAAGGGACAAAAACACTCGGCCGAAGTGCGAGTTCGCATCGAAAACTTTTTACTGTCTATCGCGAGACCCGTCGCCGATTCGATCTGGCAAGTAGGTCAGCCGATTCCGGTCGAGGTCGAAATCGATCTCTCTTCCGGAGATTGGGGTTGGGTGCGTCTTCTGGTGGATGGGCAGACCGTGGGAGAACTCTTCCATCCGCCCTATGATTGGACCTGGTCACCGCCGACTTCCGGATTTTTCACACTCTCAGCCGCAGCCCTGGACGCTCAGGGGGAGATTCACTATTCGCCGAAAATGCAGGTGGGCGTGGGGACCGCCGCAGATCGCCCGCCGGTCGCTGTTCTCAATACTCCTAGTGGCGGGACTTACGTGCGCGAGGGTTTGATGAGTGTCCAAGGCAGTGCTTTCGATCCGGATGGCCGAGTGACTTGGATACTCTCAGTCAGTCACAACGGCGGACCTATTCTGTCTCAAACTCAGGGTGAGGGCAGCGTGAGCGAGGGAGACCTAGGATCCCTGGATCTGACTCTTCTGCGCAATGGCCCCTACGACCTTTTGCTAAAAGTGCAGGGCGGCGTGAAGAGTGCGGAGACACATGCCCAGTTCATCCTTCAGAGTGATGCCAAGGTCGGACAGCTTGCCTTTTCTGAGACCGACCTCCAAGTCCCTGTTCAGGGCGTGCCTCTGATTCTGTCACGAAGCTACGATTCACTGGATGCTGTCGGGGGAGACTTTGGGCCAGGATGGCGTCTTTCTCTGTATGACCTCCAGGTGGAGATCGAGGAGGATCGAGAGACGCGGCGGGACGAGGAGAGCGAGGAGATCTATACGCTGCGCACGGGTGGAGGCCGCGACATTACCCTAAACCTGCCAGACGGCCGTCGGGCGACTTTCCAGTATTCACTGGACCCAGGTCCGGCGGAGGGGGGTATCCCATGCTTTTGCTACTGGGCCAAATGGAAAGCGCCTCCGGGGCTGCCGGTAACACTGACACCCATCGGAAATCGTGAGCTTCGCACGATTCCCTTCCAAAAGGAACTGGCCCCATTCTGGGTGGATGCTGGCCTTGGAACACCCTGGGATAGTTATGATTTTCATGGATGGGTGCTGACCAATAGCGATGGCTCAGTCTTCACTCTGGAACGTTCTCTGCAGGGTCGCTTTGAGCTGGATCGGGAGGGAGCGATGCTCCGTTACGTGGATGCCTACGGAGCGACACGGCTGCGTTCGGTACAATCGAGGACCGGCGAACGAGTGGAGATCGAGTCCGGAAAGGATATCCGAATCGATCATCGTGACGCTGCCAACCGGCGCACGCGATCCTTGCTCATTCAACGTGGTTCCAACGGTCTTATTAGCGACGTATTTGATGCGGCTTCGGTTGATGGCGATGGAAAGATCGCTCCCGGCTCACTCCCTGCCGTTCGTTACGGCTACGATTCGTTGTCGCGCAACCTGACCTCGGTGTCTCGTTTGCAGGATCGTGTGAAAGGCAGCTACGCCACACAGCGCTATTTTTACACCAACATCGCTCATCCTCACTACCTCACCCATGTCCAAGACGCCCGTGGGGTCGTGGTCAGCGCGCAGGAGTTCGATCGAGAGGGCCGGCTGACTGGGTTGGTAGATGCGCGAGGTGCGAAAAATACCCTCGTGCATGACCTAGCAGGACGGCGTGAGTTGATCCGCGATGCAACAGGAGCCACCACGATCCATGAATATGACCTCCGAGGAAACATCGTCAGGAGTGTTGATCCATCGGGGGCCGTCACGCTCCGAAGCTACGACGAGTGGAATCGAGCAGTGGCCGAAACCAATAACTGGGGCACTTCAGCTGAAGGCTGGAGTTTGCGGGAGTTCGATTTGCGAAATGAGGTGACGAGACTGATCACCCGAAACGGAACCAATCGTTTCAGCTACGACTCCACAGGACTGCTGGTCCGTCAGGAGGACGAATACGGCACGGTAACGGAGCACGAGTATGATCCGTCAGGTCGGCCGACGGTGACCCGGTTGTCTGCCGGAGTTTTGACCTTAGAGTCGGTAACTCGTTATGACGCCGGAGGAAGATTAGTACTCTCAAAAGACCCGACGGAGAACGTGGTGACCAATGCCTATGACTCCACCGGTTTACTGATTGCCACCGCCTCGCTCGCGCCGGATGGCAGGCTGCTTCGTTCCGAGGCGTTCGAGGTGGACGGGTATGGGAATACGACCGCAGTCACCTCCTGGAGAACTCTGGAGGACGGGAAGCGGGAAACCTACGCGACGCATCACGTCTACGACGCTCAGAGACACCGGACTCAGACGACGGACGCAATGGGTGCCGTGCGGCAGACCCAGTTCGATGCCGCAGGTCATGTCGTCCTAGAGATTGATCCGTGGGGGCATGAAACAAAGATGGATCACGATCGGCGCGGGCTTTTGATTCAGACCGTCTATCCAGGAGATGACACCACGCGGCGGACCGTTTCACGCACGGTCTATGATCTGCTGGGGCGACCAATTTTTACGCAGCAGCCTGTATACCTCAACGCAGAGGAAGATCCGGAAGAAAGCGTCACGGTGGGGCCTGGAGACTACACCGAGTATGACACGGCCGGTCGAGTGTGGCGGACCGGACGC
>JAYTTC010000568.1:0-4391 GCA_043745255.1 Verrucomicrobiales bacterium | reverse complement strand
GCACGAGTGGCGGTGAAATGCACTTACGGCATCTCCCAGCCTGCAGAGCTCCGAGCTGTGCGGCTGGAACTGATGCGAGAAGGCTCCAGGTTCGTGGTCGAAACGGGAAAACAAAGCTTCGCCTGTCGCTTGCCGCTGATCGGCCGGCACAATGTCTACAATGCGCTGGCTGCAGTAGGAGCGGGTCTTGCACTTGAACTGCCTGTTCCACATATCCAGGCCGCCCTGAACGCCATGCCCGCTGTGCCGGGTCGGTTGGAGGCGATTCGCAACGGACAGGGGTTTGGAGTTTATGTCGACTATGCGCATACCGATGATGCCCTCCAGAATGTCCTCACCACCTTGCGCGAGGTGACGCGTGGCAGGCTTCTCCTTCTGTTCGGGTGCGGCGGCGCCCGAGACGTGACCAAACGTCCGAAGATGGGACGGGTGGCAGCGCGGCTCGCCGATTTCACCCTCATCACCAGCGATAACCCTCGCCGCGAATCACCGGCTGAAATCGCGGCGCAGATTGAGGTGGGATTTCGCAGCGTCAAGGAATCCGATTATCGGGTCGAGTTGGAGCGTCGACGCGCCATCGATCAGATCATCCGCATGGCGAAGCCCGATGACACGGTAGTCATCGCTGGCAAGGGCCACGAGACGTACCAAGAGTTCAACGACACGGTGGTTCCTTTCGATGATAGAGCATACGCTTCGGAGGCTTTGGAATCTCTTGGTTTTCGGAGTCTGTGATGGGCTCCCTCCTTTCGAATGCAGAGTCGATACCCCTGCCTCAACAGCAGCCTTTCGTTCTCCTTCACCACCTGAACAGTCCAGCCACTCGATCTTTATGAAAACAAAACATATCACACCGCCTCCCGCAGCCGCTGCCGTGCTCTTCTGTGTGGGGTTGTTGCTTTCTGCGATGATGGTGGCGCGCGCATGGCAGAGTTTCACGGATCGTGATGGGGATAAATTGCCGATGATCTCGGCGCGCTAAACCGGATGGATCCACGTTCCATTCATTTCCTGGCCGCGGCGTGCGGTGGACGACTGGTTCAGTCGGGTGCCGGCGGAATGGTGTCCCGGGTCTGCACGGACTCGCGCAAGGCCCAGCCGGGTGATCTTTTCTTCGCTCTCTCAGGGGATCACTTTGACGGTCACGCGTTCGTTGAGGAGGTCGCTGCTAAAAGGGTGGCCGGGGTCGTGATTCAAGCGGGGCGAGGGTCTGAGCTCCCTGCGAGCTGCGGGGTCATCGAGGTCGAGGATGTGCGTCGTGCGCTCGGGGCGCTGGCCAGGCGCTATCGACAGGATTTTCATCCCCATTGCGTCGCGGTGGCCGGATCCAACGGAAAAACCACCACCAAGGAGCTGGTGGCTGCGGTGCTCCGACAGCGTTACAACACCGTGTGGAGCGAGGCGAGTTTCAATAATGACATTGGCGTCCCGGTGACACTGCTTCGGTTGGCCGAAGGAACCCAGGCTGCCGTATTCGAGTTAGGCACGAATCACCCCGGGGAACTCGCCCCGCTGATCGAGATGGTCAAGCCACGGTTGGGATTGATCACGAGCATTGGTCGGGAACATCTCGAATTCTTTAAGGATCTTGAGGGAGTGGTGGAAGAGGAGGGGACACTGTCGGCGCAGCTGCCCAAGGATGGGGTTCTGATCCTGAACGGCGATTCGGAATGGGCTGAGGTGTTGGCGCGGCGCGGGTGTTGTCGCGTGGTTCGAGTAGGTCTTCAAGCAGGCATGTCCTGGCGAGCATCGCAGGTGAGTCTGTCTCCCTCAGGAACACGATTTACTATCGAGGATGGACCTACTGAATACCGAGGAGAATACTCCCTGGCCTTGTTGGGGAGACATCAGGTGACGAACGCGTTGTTGGCGATTGCTACTGGATTTGAGCTGGGGCTTGGTGCGGATGAGATACGGCGCGGGCTGAGCGAGTGTCGTCCGGCCAAATCGCGATTGGTCCTCAAGGAATGTCGAGGGATCGCGATCCTCGACGACAGCTACAATGCTAACGCCGACTCGATGGTAGCGGCCTTGCACACTTTGCATGAGTTGCCGTGCTCCGGTAGGCGGGTGGCGGTGATCGGCGATATGGGGGAACTGGGTGAGAGCGCAGCCGCGGCACACCACGAGGTTGGGCGAACGGCCGGGGATCTGGGAATTGATTTTGTGGTAACCGTCGGTGCCCAGTCTCGCCTCACTCTCGATTCTGCCCGCAGGACTGGCTCCACCCAGGGCGTCGAATTCGCGACTCCCGAAGAAGTGATCCAGCATCTTCGTTCGTTCCTCAAACCGGGGGACATCGTATTGTTGAAAGCCTCCCGCTCGGCCGGGTTAGATCGGATCAGCGAAGCGCTTAGCCAGTGAGAATTACATGTTGTTGTATCTGACCCAACGCCTCATCGAGGCTGCGAAAGGAACTGCCTGGGAGGACCCCCTTTCATTCCTGCGGCTCTTCAAGTACATCACAGTTCGGAGTGCAGGCGCCGCTCTGACTGCGTTGGTATTCTCCCTGGTTCTAGGGCCGAGGCTCATCGAGTGGCTCAAACATCTCAAGTTGGGCCAGGATTACGTCGACAAGGCCGAGGCTGCGGGCGGATTGATCGCGAGAGTGAACAAACGGGGAACTCCCACCATGGGGGGCGTGCTGATCGTCGCTGCGATGGACATATCGGCGCTCCTCTGGGCACAACCCAATGTGTTGGTGTTGCTCACTCTGCTTTCGGTGCTGGTTCTTTCCGGACTCGGGTTCTACGACGACTATGCCAAGATCACCCGTCAGAGCAGCGGGGGCGCGACCGCAGCAGTGAAGTTGGTGGTGCAGTTCGGCCTCGCGGGGTTCATCGCCCTCTATCTTTGGCGCAACCCCGCCACCCATGCTTTGGTTCAAGACCTGTATGTTCCGTTTTTCAAGCATCCTGTGGCTGTGGGCACGGTGGGCTTGGTGATTGGCCTCGGATTGACGATATTGGCGATCGTGGCGAGCTCCAACGCGGTCAATCTGACCGATGGACTCGACGGGCTTGCGATTGGGTGCACGCTGATCGTCTCCATGGTCTTTCTGATTCTGACCTATGTGGCTGGAAACTTTCGAATTGCAGGCTATCTGCAGATTCCCTACGTGGAAGGGGCGGGTGAGCTTACGGTGTTTTGCTCGGCGATGATTGGAGCCGGACTTGGGTTCCTTTGGTTCAACTGCCATCCGGCGCAAGTTTTCATGGGGGATACCGGGTCGCTCGCGCTAGGAGGGGCGTTGGGGATTATCTCGGTGCTGATCCATCAGCCGCTGGTGTTGGTGATCGCGGGCGCGGTCTTCGTGGCCGAGGGAGCCTCGGTGCTGCTCCAGACCTCCTGGTTCAAATACACGCGCAAGCGTTACGGACTAGGGAGGCGAATTTTCCTCATGGCGCCCCTGCATCATCATTTCGAGAAGATGGGGTGGCATGAATCGAAAGTTGTGGTGCGATTCTATATTCTCTGCTTTCTCTGCGCGGTCGTGGCGCTAGCCACCTTAAAGATTCGCTGATTTGCCATGCCGACATACGAGAATCAAACAGTGCTGGTCGTGGGGTTGGGAGTTAGCGGCGTGGCTGCTGCTGAGCTCCTTCGTCGTCGCGGCGCCCGTGTTTCGGCGGTTGATACGTCGAGCACTCCATCCGTTTTGGCTGCAGCGGAACGTCTGAAAAAACAGGGCATCGACGTCAGGGTTCAGGTGTCGTCTCTCCCTCAGCAGACTTACAGCTTTGCAGTCCTCAGTCCCGGCGTGCCGTTGGATCTGCCCCTGGTGCAGGAGTTGAGATCCGCGGGGGTGCCGATCATTGGCGAGCTTGAACTAGGCTATCGGGAATCCCTCTGCCTGAGTGTCGCGATCTCGGGCACCGACGGCAAGACGACCACCACACACTTGGTCGAGAGGCTCCTAACCAATAGTCACAAGCGAACACGAGCCGCGGGAAATGTGGGAACGCCTTTGTGTGCGGTGGCAGACGAAACGCGCGGGTTGGATTTCCTCACGCTGGAAGTCAGCTCCTTTCAGCTTGAGACCATCGAGTTCTTTCGTCCGATCGTCGCGGTCCTGATGAATATCGCTCCCGATCATCTGGATCGTCACCGGACCTTGGACGCGTACGTGCGAGCCAAGGCGAGGTTGTTTGAGAATCAGCAGGCCTTTGATTGGGCGGTGGTGCAGAGCGGCGCGCTCGCTCAGCTCCGGGCGGCGGGCATCGAGCTGCGCGCTAAGGTGATCACTTTTAGCGCGACCGATCCCAAGGCGGATTTATATCTCGATCGCAGCCTTCTGATCAGCAGACTGCCTGGATGGGAGGGCCCGCTCCTGGATTTCGATCACTGTCAGCTCGCTGGCCCGCACAACGCGGAGAACTGCATGGCTGCCC
>JAYTTC010000567.1:0-4394 GCA_043745255.1 Verrucomicrobiales bacterium | reverse complement strand
GTCTCCATGAGACCCAGTCGATCGACAAGTTCAACTACGGCATCGCCAATCGTGGGGCTTCCGTTCGTGTGCCGCACAGCTTCGTTAACGCTGGCTACAAGGGCTACCTGGAAGACCGCCGTCCTAACTCCCAGGGAGATCCCTACAAAATCGCGAGCCGCATCCTGCAGACCATCGCGACGGTGCCGCTCAAGTAGGCACTAAGCTTACCTCGTCTTTCAAAGACCACAGCGCGACGCGCTGTGGTCTTTTTTGTTGCCTTGGTTCTCCTGGCAGAGACTTGAGCTCCCGAGCCCTCCGGTCAGAGAGGTTAGAACTAAACACCCGCAGACATTGGAGCCGCGACTCGCTTGCAAGCCACCTCTGACGACCGATCAAGGAGTGCGGAGGCGATAGAATCGGACCGAGGTCGTCGCAGGTAACGTGAGGGTCCAGATCGGGCCGACGCTGTTCGGGGTGCCAGCGACCGGAACCCAAACAGCGCCGGTGAGCGAAGGGGTCGCTTCCAGAACTCCGGAACCATTCTTCGGCCACGAGAGGACGATATTCTGATCACCCGCAGTGATACTCAACGGGACGCCGGTAATGACGGCATTCACAGCAACGGTTCGTGAAGAGAAGTCGTTGGCGGCAAAAACGTCGTGAATCGATGTGGAAACCGATGCGGTGGTCGTAAGAGTTCCTACCTCCGTGGCGCGGAGCACCACCAGGAATTCAGCCGAGCTACCCACGGAGAGCACTGGAAGGTTGATCGTGATGCGACCGCCGGAGAACGTCGATCCGCCCGAGGCCGAAACGAACGCAGCGTTGGCCGGCAAATCCTGGTGAACCACGATGGCACTCGCGTCCGCCGGGCCGTTGTTCACCACCCGAAGCGTATAGAAAACATTCTGACCGAGGGTCACCGAGTTGGTGGCACTGCTCAGAGCGACCCCCACATCCGTGACGGGAGGAATACGGCCTGAGGTGTAGAGGTTCAGCTTCCAGCCATTTTGAATCAAACCGGAATCTTCCCGGGTATCATCCACGATATACAGCGACCACGCGCCGTTCGCATCCGGCATCGTAAAGTGAAGATCGCTCTTCGGATAGGGACCCGCAGGTGCCGGAGCCTCGAAGGCGTCCAGAGCGTTGTAGTTACTCGGGCGGAATACACCTGAGCTCAGCGGCGTATTCGCAGGAAGCGATCTAGCGGCGGTGTCGTCGAGAGTGATCACTAGGTCTCTCACTCTGGAAAAGCCTCCAGCATCCGAGAATAGGACCGTTTTATCCCCATCCGGCGCTACCAGGAGCATGTCCACGTCTGCCGGAGATCCATGACTGAACCCGTCCAGGGTCACGGTCACTCGCGTTGGCGTCCCAGCAACTCCGGACACGTTAATCACGGAAGGATAAGGTGACGCCTTGGCGACATCATTGACCGTGATCGAAGCTCCGCTTCGGAAACTAACAGCTTGCTCACCCAAAGGAATGGGCACCACCACGGTGCCTAGATCACGAAGACCGTCCTGCAGACGAAGCAAAAGATTCACGGTCGTTCCAGACGCAGCACTGCTCGAGAAGGTAAACGAACGCGAAACCGGATCCCCATCACCTTTCATAGCCCCGTAGTTCTGAACCCCTCCCACCGGAATGATGGTATTGGTGGCAAGCAACACCGCAACGACGTTGGTGGCATCGGCCGTACCGACATTCCGCAGCGCTATGCTAACCGTCACCTGCTCGCCGGTTTCGATCACGCCATTGTTGCTGGCGTCGCTGAGGAGTGAACTGGCCACCAGGGTCAACTTGTCGTTGTCATTGTCGACAATGCTGACGGCGGCCGAGGCGCGGCGGATCTGCAACCCCTCGGAAGGAGAACTGAGGTTAACCGTGAAGGACTCCAAAGGCTCGCGAACCGTATCCTCCAAAATCGGGATCAGAACGGTTTTGGTCGTCTCCGTCCCGAGGAATGTGACCACGGTGCTCACTGAAGTATAGTCCTGCCCCGCCAACGCACTCCCATCCAAAGTCGTCAGCAGCACCGAAGAAGAGCCGTTGATGCTGCCCTGGCGAACCACAGTCACTGAAGCGTTGGCCGCGGCTTCATCGATAGAAAACGCGCTTTCCGCGAACCCAACGGACACCTCGTTGTCTTGAATCTGAACCGTGGTTGTCGCCAATCCACCCAGGTCGATGCCATCCGAGGCGAAGTCGATTTTTACGATGAAGCTCTCCAGGTCTTCCACCTGAGAGTCATCCAGAATCCGAACACCGAACGTGCGAGTATTGACACCGACAGGGAATAAGAGCGTTGCATTGTCGGCCACGTAATCACTTCCAGCAGTCGCCGTGCTACCCTGCGCCACCGTCGTGACGTGCGCGGAGAACGAAACTTCGGGGTCTCCGGTTCGGCGCAGGGTTAAGCTCACCGTGCCCACGCCTTCGTCCACTCGAGTGAGGGCGGAGACAAACTCAACACCTGCCACGCTCAGCTTCTCGTCGCCATGAATCTTTGCGATGTGCGATCGGGGGTTCCCGTTGACGTGGGTGAACTCGCCGCCGATCAAGACCGAGGAATTCTCGAGTACCACAAGCGTGCGAACCACTCCGTCCGCACCTTCCCCGACCGCGAACGTCTCATCAAGACTCCCGCTCTGCCGTAAACGCGCGAAATGGCTGCGCGCCGTCCCATCGAATTCAATGAAGTCGCCGCCGATGTAGATGTGGCCAGAGCCGTGAATGCCCATCGCCCGAATCGCTGCGTCGGGGCCGCTTCCGGCATTGAAGGTGTCGTCGATGCTCCCGCTCGCGGTCAACCGAAGAAGGTTGTTCACCGGCGTGTTATTATAACGTGAGAAAAGTCCTCCGACCAGGATGCCACCGTCGGGCTGAAGAGCGATGGCATTCACCGAGCCAAGGAAGCCCGTGCCGGTCTGGAATGAATTGTCGATGCTTCCATCAGCATTGAGTCGCACTAACCCAAAAACCTTGGTGGTATTCACGTTTGTGAATCCGCCACCGACAAGAATTTTGCCGTTCGGCTGAACCACGATAGCACGCACATCTCCCCGAATAATGGGAGCAAAGGCTGCGTCCACCAGTCCGGACCCATCCAGACGCGCCAATCGGGAGTGCGGGGCGCCCCCCACCGTGGTGAAATCACCGCCGATGAGAATGAACTCCCCCTCCTCCAGCGCGAGGGCACGGACGGCACCGTTAAACTTCGCCGCTGAACCGAAGCCCAAATCAACCTCACCATCGGAGCCAATTCGAGCGAGGCCCGCGCGAGGGCTGCCTCCGACTCGAGAGAACGTTCCCCCCAGCAACACTCGCCCACCCGGCAACGGGCTCAGAGCCAGTACCGCTCCATCTGAGCCGATTCCTGGATCGAAACCGATATCAAGATCCCCGTGCAAGGTCAGCCGGGCAATGTGGTTGAGGGTAAAGTCATTCACTTCTGTGAATTCACCTCCGAAGACAGCTCGTCCCGATGGCTGGACGACGATCGCATTGACTGATCCGTTCAGAACCAACTCCGAGGCATATTGCTGGTCGCTATTGCCCGGCAGTTCATCGTCGAGGAGAGTCACCACGACGATGGCATTGGTGCCCAGCGCGACCGTGCCTGCGGGCTTAGCTGCGCCGATAATTTTGGGAGCCGAAAGCACCACGGAAAAACTCTTCGACGGCTCTCCGATCGCGTCATCCAGAATCGGAACTGCAATGCTTGCCCTCGATTCGCCTGCGAGGAAGATCAGCTCCCCGGAACCGTTCGTGGCGAGCTCGTAACGATCTCCCAAGAACGACACACTGCCACTCGTGGGAGTAAAATCCGCTCCCCCAATCGCACTACCATTGACCGTCTTGTACGAAGCCGAAACTGCATTCAGCACCCCTCCCAACCGACGCACCGTGAGTAGCGCATAGCCGGAGTTCTCATAAACGCGGACCTCTCCCGACACAAAATCCAGAGTCGAATCATCATCGCGAATGATCAGTGAGGTGGGTGAAAGATCCACGTCGCCCTCCCCGTTCACCTGGATCAAATTCAATGAGACGTCTTCATCTCCTTCCACGAGCTGATCATCAAGCACCCGCAGGCTGACGGAGACCGTCGACGCACCTACAGGAAATTCAACGAGCTGATCCAGAGGCTGAAAATCGACATTGGCGGTCGCGGTGCCGTTGGTTGCCACGACTCTCACGTGAGACACCACCGACGTATCACCAACACGCAGCACGGTAATCGAAACATTACTTTGGCTCTCAGAGACGACGAAAGTATTGGTCGCGAACAGGAACCCGATGTCATCGTCTAGAATCGAGAGGGTAGCGACGCTCTGGCCCGAAAGCGGAGTTCCTGAGAAGGGATTCGAGAGCGAAAGGAAGAGAGTCTCAGTGACCTCCGGAAG
>JAYTTC010000566.1:0-4398 GCA_043745255.1 Verrucomicrobiales bacterium | reverse complement strand
CAAAGTGCCGGTCGCGGATTATCTCCCCAGTCTGCTGATCGCTCCATTCATCACGTTTTATTGGAGATAAGTGACTTGAGGAAGGGTAGCTTTGGCCGGTGATGGATCAGACTCCCATTCTTGATCTGGTGTTTGTCTACGGGACGCTCCGCCCTTCGGTGCCGCAGAGCCGACATCAGCTCCTCCAGCCGGCCCAGCTGATTGGCAGCGGTTCGGTGGTGGGTAGGCTCTTCAATCTCGAAGGCTATCCTGGTGCTGTGCCGACGGAGGACGCCACATCGCGGGTGAGAGGTGAGGTGTATCGGCTGAGCGACCCGACGGGAGCGCTTCGTCGCATGGATCGCTATGAGGGGTTTGTTCCGGAGACCCCACTCGATTGCGAATTTCGTCGGGAGCGCGTTCGCGTCTCTTTCGACTCAGGGGAGAGCCCTGAAACCTGGATCTATTTCTACAATCTCTCGACCGACGCGTTGACACTTATCCCCGGAGGCGACTACGCCACCTTCCTGCAACAGCAGTCCAGCCAACAGCAGTAGAAAAAAAGAGCGGTCCCCGATGGAAGGGAACCGCTCTTGGCAAACGAAAGAACCGACGCGTTAGTGGGCGACTTCTTTACGTCCTTCGGCTTCGATGTTGACGGCTCTGTAGCCGCCGATAGCCCTGAAGTAGAGAAGGAGCATGAGATAGATTATCGCCATCGTTGCCGGGATGAACGAGTCAACTTTGAGGGTTTGTCGGTTGCCCAAAATGTAAGCGTCCACTACGGATTTCTGGACCGGAGTGCGGGCTTCCGACGCAACTGCGGTTGCCGCGGCAAGTTTCTGACCGTCGATCCCGTTGACTTCCTTGAAGACGAGCCATTTGCTGGAGGAGGCTGCTTTATATTCGGCGTATGCAGCCGGGCTGGACTGAACGAGAGCTTCTCCGGAGAAGCGATCCTTCGCATATCCGAGGCCTGGGGAGCCGACCAAACCTGCGGACATCATACCAAGTCCGCCCATGATCGAGATCGCGACCGCTCCGCAGCGCGGGAAGCGATCCGAGGCGACGGCCAACATGGTGGGCCAGAAAAACGTCTTACCAAGCGCGTAAACTGTCAATGCCACCAGGGCACCGGTGAACGAAGTGACATTGCTAACGAGGTTTAAACCTACGCACGCGAGAATGGAACACACTAGCAGGATGCCCACCGGCTTGAGTCCGAGCTTGTGCTCAATGAAATGTCCACAGAACCGAAGCGCAAACATTAACGCCGAGGTGAAGATGAACAGTTTGGTGCCATCGCCTGGGGCGAGGATGGTGTCTTCGATGTTTTGAATCCATCCGTCTGTTCCAAGTTCGACCGCGCCGACGAGGATGTGAGCGATAAACAGAACGATCAGCAGAGGGGCCCCGAGAGTCCAGCGACTGGCTCCACCAAAACCGAGAAGCACCGCCGCACCGATAGCAGCCGAGATGTATGCCCAGCTGCTCCCGGTGAAGAAAGCGTCGTTCCCTGTGAAGCCTGACAATAGCGGTCCGAGACCATCCTTGAAGAAGAGGAATACGAAGAGGCCAACGATTGCCGAGCCTAGGACGCCTACGTCGCGGAGCATTTCACCCAAGCTAAGTCCTTTCGCGGAGGCTTCCGATTTGGGGAAGTGCTGCCCGAAGAACATGATGCCGTAGACCGCTGCCGGGATCAGGAAGCAGCCGAGTTGAAGTTTCCAGCTGGCCGTCGAAAGCGCGCTGTGAATAAGACCGCCGATTACCATGCCAGCCGGCCACGAGGCATGCAGAATGTTGAGATAGTGAGTTCGGTTTTTCGGGAAAAGAGTCGCCACCAGCGGATTTGCGACCGCTTCTAGGGTGCCGTTTGCAACGGCGAATAGGAAGGTTCCGGTCCACAGGTAAACGAAGGCTGTTTTGGTGGACATCCCATCCATCGCACCGAAGGTGACAAGCGCGGACGCGACATGGAAGACGAAGGCTGCGGCAACCAGTTTTCCATAGCCAATCTTGTCCACGATGATACCGCCGATGATGATGCCGAAGCAAAACCCTGTGAATCCGGCCCCGCCAATCAACCCGGTTTCGAGGCCAGTAAAATTGAACGCTCGCACCCAGTCCGCGAAAATCGCTCCGCGTATGCCGAAACCGATGCCTGCGGCGAGGATGGCCATGAAGCCAGCCCAGAGGAGTCGCTTTGCGTTAGGCGCTATCGCGTCATTTTTTCCATTACTCATAGTTTTTCTTGTCTCGTGTTGGTCTTTGGTTTCTGTGGGGTCATAAATTGACAGTCGAACGATGCGTTGCCCCACCCGCCGCCGATGGAGGAGAGCTGCATCTCGCCTTCGGAGCGGAGGCCGATGACCGAAATGTTGAGCTTGCGCTGACTCATTTTCAAAAACGATAGGTGCCGGTCCGCGACCCCATCCGCAATGCCTGAAGACAGCATGTGCAGGGTAAGTCAGGGCAAGGTGACGGCAGTGGTCGTGATAACAACTTTCTGATGCGGGACTGTCAAGGGAATCTCTAATCGACTGGCAAAAAACGGTGTATCCGCGTGGGTGAGCCTAGCAGACTGCTAGAGTTCAAAATCCGGCCGCCGGATTTTGAGGAAACTCAACCGGGCTTTTTAGAACCGCCCGGTTTTGCCTGCTCGCAATCCCTCCACCCACTCTTTCAGCCAATTCTGTAGCGTGCGCCGTACCGGCGCATCCCCGCCCCGATCGTCCGTATCGGAAGATCGGGGCCGAGCCGAAGGAGTTCGCGGGGGCGGCGACAGCCTGCTGGAGTTGAGCTCGGGTAGCAGGACGAAACAGGCGAGAAGGATCAGGATTCCACACATCACCGCGAGTCGCCCCACGCTGAAGCGATCGATGAGGTAAAACGCCGCAGCAGGAGCAAGCACGCCTCGCACCCCGGTGAGGAAGGTGTGCACGGCCATGTACTCCGCCACTCGCTCGGAGGGCGCGAATCGAGTTACCCAGAGCGTCCACGCGACATCTCCACCCGCGTTCGAGATTCCATAAATGATCGCCGCCGCGATCAGACCTGTCGGACTATTGGTGGTGAAAAAGGCTATGATGCCCAGGGCGAACCCCGCGTTGAGCGTAATCCTCAAGGCAAAGAGATTCATCCGATCGAATAGATGCCCCCATACGGGACTCATGAAAAAACGCGCGGTGTGCGGGATAACTCCGGTCAGAATCGCGATGACTTCCGCATCGAGTGCAAGGTGGTATTTGGGATTGGCCAGATACTCAATTCGCAGCGGGAGCATCATCAAGTTGGCGAAGCCCATCAGCATCCAGCTGATCAGAGTGCGTCGGAAGAGCGGATCCTCTCGCACGTAGCGCCATCCGCGCAAGGGATGACTGCCGGTGTCGAGTCGGAGGGCGCGCGAAGGGCATTGATGCAGGCACCACGAAGCGAACGCGATCGCGATTCCGAAGAGTGCGATCATCCATCGGTAGTATTCCATGCGCCCCTTCAGCGCCCATCCCCCCACTCCACTCATGATCGCCGCGGTGGCGATCCGGATCATGAACGTTCGGGAGAACAGGCGGCCTCGGGCTTCGGTCGGATAGTTCTCCTGATAGATCTGAGTGGTCAGAGGAACGATCGAAGAAACCGCGATCAGGCCGAGCGTCGTGCCGGCAACGAAAACCGAAAGCCAGGGACAGATCGCCGCAACCAGCATGGCTGTTGCTCCCAACGCCAGGATCCTCGATCCCGCTTGAGCGGCAGGCCAGCGAAGTCGCGCGGTGTACCACACCACTGCAGGGGACACAAGCAGGCCCGCGCTTCCTCCCGCTGCGAGAATCGCCTTGGCCACGGCTCCGGCCTGATACCATCGCACCGCAATCAACAGAAGAAAGGTGCCTGCAGCCGTCTCCATCAGCCCGCTGCTCACGGCTCGAAGCCGTTCGTAGAAGAAGGTCTGTTGCGTATCGTGCCGACGAAGCATGTTTGCCGGATGTTAGGCAGAGTCCGCGGTTGGGGCAAAAGAAACCCAATCGGACTCCTCAGAACCGGCCCGTTATGACTTTTCCATCCGGCTATGCTTCCCCTTCAGCCCGTCACCCCCGCCGTTGCAGTCTCATGATAGTGAACATAAGAACGTCCTTACTTTGAGACAGCCTTCGCAATTAAGGGTGTTGAGGGTCAACGATCTCGCCCGAAAACCGGCCGCTCAGTTGGGTTATCTAGCCTGTTCACTTTTTGAGTGAAAGAAAGCGAACGTTCGACTGAAGGATACGAAGGACTGCGAGGAGGAAATTTTCACTCACGAGATTGAAAGATACCATTGACAAAGCTGGGGAGATTTCTAACTTGAGGTAGCTTTTGATTCGGGTAGCAGCACGTTTCTTCAGCGGGGTTCTCCACCCCCACCTCCTTG
The DNA here is from genome assembly GCA_043745255.1 of Verrucomicrobiales bacterium. GTDB lineage: Bacteria > Verrucomicrobiota > Verrucomicrobiia > Limisphaerales > UBA11320 > UBA11320. Next base: position 14 of record JAYTTC010000566.1, on the reverse strand, counting down.
GCGTCTGTTGCCCG
>JAYTTC010000565.1:0-4399 GCA_043745255.1 Verrucomicrobiales bacterium | reverse complement strand
ATGGTTTGAACCTGAACTTCGTTGAACCATCCTTTGGGAAAGAGTGGGCGGATGGGGCGATCTGCCAAACGGCAGGTCAGAATTTCTTTCTCGGTCGGACGTCCTTCGCGTTTGAAGTAACCCCCGGGGAATTTACCAGCGGCGGCTGCTTTTTCGCGGTAGTCGACGGTGAGAGGGAAGAATTCCTGTCCTGCCTTGGCCTTGACGGCGGCGACGGCGGCGACCACCACAATGGTTTCGCCGAGTTGGATGGTGACGGAACCGTCGGCCTGCTTGGCCAGTTTGCCGGTTTCGATGATGATCTGCTTGTCGCCCACTTGGGCGTTTATTTTATGGCTCATTTGTAAGGGCACCCACCAGCTTGAGGAACTTCACTGAAAGCCCACAAACTTTCCATGGCTTTCAGTGAAATTACCCATCGCTGATGAGCGATGGCGCGATTGATTTGACAGCATCCCTGCGGGTAGGTCGGCGCGCCTCCGGTTCCCGCCGGGTGGAGCTAAATTCGATTAGCCCCGATTCGTTTCATGTGATGTAGAGAAAGAGAAAAAGGGCGGGTGCAGCGGTTGTTCACAACACCAGCCCCGGTTTCCGGAACACTCCGCCTTATCAACACCCCGGCTTACTTACGCAGCTTCAACTTCTTCGTAATGGCTTGGTAGCGACTGGTATCGGTTTTGTGCAGATAATCCAGAAGGCGTCGGCGTTGTCCGACCATGATGAGCAGGCCACGACGGGAGCTGTGATCCTTTTTGTGGGTCTGAAGGTGTCCGGTCAGTTCGTTGATACGTTCCGTGAGGATGGCGATCTGGACATCCGCCGAACCGGTGTCCTTCTCATGCAGCTGAAAATTCTCGATCAATTTATTCTTTTCCATAAATCCGTGATTCTCGCTCAAAGATAATAAGGGCGAAACAGTAGGGTTACGTTGTGGTGGGTGTAAAGCACATTTCGGGAAACGGAGGGCTCAGATAACAACCGAGATCCCAACTTGAGATCCGATCCGGAGCTTCGGAGCCGATACGGTCATGACACGGAGAGCATCACCTTGGCCATGGTGAGCGCGGTTTGGGCCGCCTCGAGCCCCCGATTGCGTTGGGGATCAAGACAGCGTTCTTTGGCTTGCTGCTCGTTTTCCAGGAGCAAGACCTCGTGAATCACCGGGATCAAGGTATGCATCTGAATGCTCAGGAGGGCCTGCGACACGCTCTCTCCAACCTGTTGCGCATGAGAAGTGGCTCCTCGAAGGATCACCCCCAGGCAGAGAATGGCCGACACTCTCGGCGTGAGCCGCCGGGAGAGAGAGGCGGCTACCACCGGGATTTCGAAAGCACCAGGCACACGGATGATTTCCACCCCGTCCACTCCGGCTCGTTTGAGCTCCGCGTGAGCCGCCTTGAGCATGCTCTCGACGTACTTCGTGTTGTAACGGGAGGCGACGATGGCGAAATATCCGCCAGCCTTGTGGGCGGACGGTGATTTCTTGGAGGAGAGTTTTTTCAGCATGGCATCGGAAGCGGCGACAGGCTAGGCCCCAAGAAGGTGTTCGATGACCATCTGATCCAGTGCTTGATAGTCACGATTCGCAATCAGCGCCTGCGCGGTCTTGTCATCGAAGGAACGGGACTTCTCCAGAAGACGCAGAAAGGTGCGGCGGCTGTTGTCCAGATGCGCCAACCAATGTTCGACCTTGGTGGTGCGGAACGGGTGGACGTCAAAGCAGACATACTCCCCATTCTTGCCGTAGCCATGGCGCTCGAGTACGCGAACCTGGTTGAAGGCAGATCGGAGATTGGCACTCCCAAAGGGTTTGTCTTGGTCGTACTTCAGCCCGTTCTGATCGTTTAGATGCACGGACCACAGTTTGCCGAAGGAGAGGGCGAATTCGAATTCGTCTGCCGGATCGAGCCCGGCGAGAATGCAGTGAGCAGTTTCTATGAGCGCACCGGTTCGCTTGGGGTCGCGGGTCTTGCTCGCGATGGCCAGGACATGCCCGATGGTCGGCACGTAAGCGTGGTCCATCGGCTCGTTCGGCTTGGGCTCAATCGCGAGGCGGATTTTTTTGTCGTGGGCGAGCAGGGTGTCGAACGCCTCGACGAGAAGTTCCACGCTCCGTAGCCCGTTCTTCGACTCGCGGAGGTAGGTGCCTTCGCGAGCCAGCCAAAGAACAATCAGATCGGTTCCCAGAACGCGCGCGATATCGAGGGATTGGAGCGATCGATCGATGGCGTATTGGCGGCAGCGTTTGTCGTTGTTGGTGTAGGCTCCGTCGATGGTTTGGGGGCTGAACCAGAGGCGTGGGGCCACCATCTCGGCGGCGATGCCAGCATCGTCCAGGCGTTTGCGAAGCTGCTTCGCCTCCTTGAGCACCTGAGAGGAGCTCTTGCTGTCGATGTCGGGCACCGCATCGTCGTCGTGGAACATCATCGCGTCGAAGCCCAGCTTCTTCAGCGCATCCAACTTCCAGTCAAAGGACTGGGCCGCACGCGTGGTCGGCCCGTAGGGATCGCCGCCTTCGCTGATATTCCAGGGGCCAAAACAAAATCGGTAAGGGTTCTTCTTTGCCATATGTTGTGGGGTAAAAAAGTAGGGGGCGCGAGGAACGAAGGGAAGGGGAAAGGTGGGAGAGGAAGTAAAAGCGTGCAAATTGTCCTGCGACTTCTTGAAACTGGCACGTGACGCCGACGCAAGCCTTTCATCGCCATCAGCAACTCGCCGTAGAGCTCCGACGACACGACGGGGCCTATTATGTCTTGGCTCGCCCGGTGGTCAGCGATGCCGAGTACGACCGCTTGATGCGCGAGTTGCTCGACCTCGAGATCCAGTTTCCCACTCTCGTTTCTCCAGACTCTCCCAGTCAGCGTGTTGGCGGAGCACCGCTCCCCCAGTTTCGTGAGGCGAAGCACTCGATGCCGATGATGAGCTTGGACAATACCTACTCCGAGGAAGAGGTGCGCGCGTTCGTGGTCCGACTTCAGAAGCTCTTGCCCAACGAGACGCTCCGCTGGGTGGTCGAGCCGAAGATCGACGGCGTTGCAGTGAGTCTTCGCTACGAAGCGGGAGTGCTGATACTCGGGGCGACTCGCGGCGATGGAACCACTGGCGATGATGTGACCGCGAATCTTCGGACCCTCCGAAGTCTTCCGCTTCGTCTGGACGGACCGTCCGTCCCCCGGGTGTTGGAGGTGCGCGGGGAGGTTTATTTGCCGATCGCCGGTTTCAAGAAACTGAACGACGAGCGAAAGGCCGAAGATGAGGAGCCATTCGCGAATCCACGGAATGCTGCCGCTGGATCGCTCAAACAGCTCGATCCGAAGCGAGTCGCCCAGCGCCCGCTGGCGATCGTTTTGTATGGCTTGGGCGAAGTTCAGGGCGGGACTTCGCCCACCACGCAGTGCGCGCTCTTGGAAGAGTTGAAACGCTTAGGATTTGCAACCCCTCCGCGGACTTGGACCTGCGATTCGGTGGAGGCCGTGCTGGCCGCTATTCAGGAGCTGGACGGCATTCGATCCGGATTCGATTACGAGACCGATGGCGCGGTGGTGAAGCTCGACTCTCTCCCGCTTCGCCAGCAGGCAGGGATGACAGCGAAGGCACCGCGCTGGGCTATCGCGTACAAATACGCACCGGAGCAGGCCGAGACTCGGATCAACGCCATCACGATCCAGGTGGGTCGCACGGGAGCCCTGACACCCGTGGCGGAACTGGAGCCGGTTTTTCTCGCGGGCAGCACCATCAGCCGCGCCACGCTGCACAATGAGGAGGAGCTCACGCGAAAAGATATTCGAGTGGGAGATCGAGTGATCGTGGAAAAAGCAGGCGAGGTGATCCCAGCGGTGGTGAGTGTGGTTGCCTCGGCGCGAACTGGGGAAGAGAAGCCATTTCAATTCCCGCGCGTTTGTCCGGAGTGTGGAAGCAAGGTCTCGCGTTCAGCGGGCGAAGAGGGGGAGGACAGCGCTGGGGTTGTCTGGCGGTGCATGAATCCGGATTGTCCAGCGCAGGTGCGAGGTCGTCTGGGTCACTGGTGTTCTCGCGGTGCCATGGATATCGAAGGGGCAGGGGAGGTGCTGGTGGGACAACTTGTCCGGAGCGGACTGGTTCTCAACGTGGCGGACCTCTACAAACTCAAACTTGCCGAGTTGGCTGCGCTGGATCGCATGGGGGAGAAATCCGCACAGAATCTGCTCGATGGAATTCAGGCCAGCAAGCAGCGGGACCTGTGGCGGCTCCTCGTCGGACTGGGCATTCTGCATGTGGGTGCGGGCGTGGCGAAAGCGCTGGCGCGCGGATTCTCAGGATTGCACGAGTTGATCGACGCCGACGAAGGCCAGCTGCGCTCGATGGAGGATGTGGGGGAAGTGATCGCCCGGAGTGTGGTGAGTTGGTTTGCGGATTCTCG
>JAYTTC010000564.1:0-4418 GCA_043745255.1 Verrucomicrobiales bacterium | reverse complement strand
CGTCCGATCAAAGTAATGCAGGCATAGAGCAGCGCTCCCATTGTTTTGCGGCCCCCTGCAAGAGAGGCGATGAGCAGGGTATCCGGATTCTCTACCACTCCCCGGACCTGTTCCAAAATGTAGTCGGCGGCCGCCTCATTGTCCGATGGGGTGCGGAGGTCCGCGAGTTCATACGATTGCCCGGTCGCTGAGTGGGTGGCGGTAATGACACGGACATCATCACCGGTTTGTCCAAATCGCAGTCGGCCCGTGAGATCCATTCCCTCTGCTTCCAATGCAGAACGCAGAGCGTCCCAGGGCGTGAGTCCACCGAGCTGATCGGAGGGTTCGAAGAGCCGCTGAATCCGGTCTCGGCCCTGCGCTGTTGTGATCACCAGCACCCGGTGAGGGATCATGGGTTCCTCCTCATGCGCCAAGGCCCAGAGCGTTTCTGTGAGAATGGCAGGGGACATGCCGGTAACGGCGAGGAGCACGATTTCGGGCTGAGAGTTCATTGGAAAAGGGGCAGTCATAATGAGTGATCCAAAGTTAACAGGCCGACCATACTCTCAGGAGGATCGGACGTCAGCGGTCGTCCGGACCGCTTCCGGAATGGTTCCCGGTCACGCGCGCCGCAGCGTGGTTGCGCATGGCCTCTTGGGCAGCGGAGTTGCCTGGGTAAAGAATCCGGCGCAGTCCCTCCAGTAGTAGACTCTTAGTCACCACATGGAGCCCGCGGCTGCGGGCAAACTCCTCTGCTTGCTTGGGCAGAGGTTCTCGACGAACGCAAATAGCCTGCCCAAGCAGCCCCGCGACCTCTGATACCGCCAACAAGTCTTCCTTCAGCGGATTCAGTTCCTTTTGCCGCAGTTCGTCTTCAAGGTCGGCCAGCAGCTTTTGCAGTTTGGGGGCAGGTCTGCACTGGCTGAGAATGGATGTTCGGATCGCATCCACGCGGTTCAACGCCGACTTGCGATCCTTGCAATCGACCACCCACAGCTTGCCTCCCCAGTTAAACACGAGGTCCAACTCGCCTTCTTCGCGTCCTGAGCCACGGGTCACTCGCGGAACCAGACGCACGCTGCGCTGGACCACCGGAATGCCGACGCTCAGCAGAGCGACAGCGGTTGCGTATTCTAATGCGAAGCCCGGCTTTTCTTCGGGCTCCGCCACATCCCAAGCCAGCAGCTTCTGAAAATCAAAGTCTCCGCGATCCGTTTGGATCTGGATCTCCCGCCCGGGCATCTTCTTCCCGCGCTCGTTTAAAGTGAGACGCTGACCGGGGTTTACAACCTCTGCGGTCCCAAGTTGGCAGCGCAGAAGCTCTAGCGGATTCAGGTCCTTCGCGATATGAGGATTGATCTGGTAAGACTCTTGGGGAAGCAGGTCGGAGCCTCTTGGAAGGAACGGGAAGACGGTGAAGTCTCGCTCCAGGTAAAAACAACGGACCCCGGCGAGACGACACCATTCTGTCGCAGCCAGCGCCATCAACTTGTTCCCGCCAGTGAGGTTTACAGCGCAATTGCTCCCATCGAGGTTGAACCGCTCGGCAGCACTTGCCATCGCCTCGAGGATTGTTCCAAAGCCACCATGCGGAACTTCTACAAGGTCGACCGCCTCCCCTGGTAGAAGCCGTTCGGCGATCATCAATTCTTTGAGACGGCGAGCGGGTCCGGCGGACTCGTTCTCCTCTCGGGAGTGAAAGAGTACCAGATGGTCAGGGCGAGGCGTGTGGCTGAGGAACGCCAGCACTTGTGGCCAGATTTGACGAGAAGCGAGAGAGAAAAGAGTCATGCCCATGGCGATTCCTGTAAGAGTTTCAGCCCCAGCTGTGACCAAGTCTCAAAACGATCGAACGGCCAACTGTCGGTTCCGATTTCCCGACGGGACACCCAACGAAGTGAGACAGGTTCTGCGCCTGGGAGGCCCTGGATTCTCGCGGCGTCATGCAGAAACGCTATTCCGAGATGCACTCGCCCCACCAACGAACTACTTTCATAGGCAGGTTTCATTGGGCGGATGTGCACGCGGGTTTGGGCAGGAGCTTCGCGAACTGCTCGGTTAGTCTTGCCCGTTCCCCAGCAGATACAAAGGCAGTATCGATGGCGTTGCGCTGCATTTGCAGCAGATCCAAGCGTGTAAGCCCGGGGCAGAGACGTGCGGCGAGGAGAAGGTTGTCCGTGAGAGTCGCCTGAGAGATGCCGATGTTGTCCGTGTTCACCGTGACTCGAATTCCCTCTCTCAAATAGTCCAACAAAGGGTAGCTTTTCTGATTCGATGCACCTGCTTCTCTCGGCTCCAGAATGAATCCGCGGATCTGCAGGTTGGCGTAAGGGCACATTTCGACACCGATTCCACGGTCTGCCACGGAGCGCCGGAGTTCTTTTGAGTCCTTAAGGCTGAGTCCATGTCCGAGGCGACGAGCGTTCAGATCGAATACAGCTCGCCAGATTCCTTCGGCTTCGTCGTTCTCCCCTGCGTGCACCGTTAGTGCCAGGCCACACCGGTGTACTCCGGTAAACTCCTCTCGGAAATAGTGAGCGCGGGTCTCCCTATCTTCGAAGCCAGCGAGGTCGACGCCGACAACGCGGCATTCGTCGGGCTTTGTCCAATGCTCAGCCGCGGTAACAGCCAGGGCGAGATGCCGCGAAATTCCGGACCGAAAATCGCCGGACGCCTGCCGAGTCCCTATGAGTAGCAGATTCACCTGGCATGGGTTGCGAAGCGAACCGTTCGCGGTGCCGGATTCCTTCGCACGGTCCCGCGCCCGGTCGAACGATTCTTTGATCTCGGTCAGGACCTTCCACGGTGTACGGTCTTTTTCCGGATCGGCGTAGTTGGCGGGTGAACAGCGGATTTCCGCATAGATCACGCCTTGTGCGATCAGGTGATCATAGAGCAGCTCGCACTGTTGGCGTAGGCACCCCGGATCGCGCAGCAAAACTGAACCGTTGTTGTCGCCCAGCTTGCGGTAGGGTTCGAGGCCGATGGGCTTTGCCGGATGCGGCCAGTCTGCAGGCAAATCCAACGCACCAAGCGGTGGGAGTTCCTGCGGCGCGCTCGCAGCTTCGCGCACTCTTGCCAGCAAGTCTCCCTCGGTAGCAAAACCGCCTAGGTGACAATGCAACTCCAGCTTTGGAAGTCGTGTGACCCAGTGCTGGTCGAAAGATGAATCAGGCTCCAGCGGTTGGCGGAGCCATTGGAGATCGGCATGTGACCCGGTAGCAAGTTCCACGAAAGGGAGGTCGGCCAATCCCTTCCAGGCATCCGCAATTCGATGGCTCCTCTCCACCACGGTTTGGAGATGCTCTCGGAACCTCCCATCCTGTGCTTTCAACCACCGAACGGAGTCCTTTTGAGTGACAACCTCCAACGGGTAATCCGCAGGAGTTACTGCACGGAACTGAGGCCAACCAGACTCCCGTCCTAGCCGAATCCACTTAAGCTGCCCTTCCGAAGCCGCGGCCCGTATCTCCGCAATCGTCTCGGGAAACCTTGGTTTGCCGTTGGGATCTTGGAGGTAGGGATTTGCGAGCACGTGGAACACCTCAGCAGCTCCGAGGACGGCGGCCGCTTTTTGCATGGCGGCGGACATTGTTTTAAATCCTCCGCTGAGGCAAAAGAAGCGGCTGGCGGGGTCCGGTGCTGACATTATCACCCAACGATAGAGCACTTCTTCAAAGCGGAAATGATCCTCTTCCGAAGCCAAGTCATCAAATCCAGCGACCCGGCTAAGTGTCAAGCTCACCCCGGGGGCATGCTCGTCGAAGAACTCGCGAATGAGTTGAACATCTGGCTTCTCGGTGGTGAGCACATGCACTGCACAAAACCGTCCCTCCGGCAGAAGGAACGCCTCCGGTACGACGGCGGGCGAGGTGCCAAGCGAAACGAGTAGGACACGAGCAGTTAGTTCGTTCATCCGCGGGCTTCCATCATGGAAATTCTGATAGCCTGGCATCCCTTTTCATCTCCTCATATAACTCCAACGAAACAGAACGAGGGACGCCGTTGAGAAACACCTTCTTGCCCGCCGGCCACTTATGGCCGTCGACAAAGATTACGAGAGCGCGCCACACCGGCTTACCGCTTGCATCAGAGGTGCGGTGCGGACGGAGTATGACTGGCGAAGCAAAACGACCCTTCGGGTCCGTTTGAGCACCGGAACCAAAATCCCAGTTTGTGATTCGGTTCCCTGAGTATCGTTGAATGATTGGCAGGCCGATCGCAGGGCGATAGGTATCGCGATTGCTGAGATCAAATCCGGAGTCGTGATCCTTCTTGGCATACTTGAAACCAGGGTATAACTGCTCTGCCGCATTTTTGCCTGATCTCCCATGGGCTCGCCAACCTTTGAGCCAATCTGCAAGGACAGTGATCGCGTCGCCGCTGCCCTTCGCTGAAAGGGCTCGAACGACAAGCGATGAATTGTTTGCGAAACA
>JAYTTC010000563.1:0-4419 GCA_043745255.1 Verrucomicrobiales bacterium | reverse complement strand
AAGCAGCGCGCAAGATAGCCAATGGACTGAGCTTTCCGATTTGGGTTGCTCTGCGATTTCTGGAATTCCTGGATCGCCTCGGTAATTTTACCCGCTTTGAAGTAGAGCTCTCCAAGATCGAATTTGATCTGAACGTCGGTGGGATACCGATCCGCCCTCGTTTTGCACTCCAGGATCTGATACTCGGCAATCTGCGCTTCCAGGGAGGCCTTCTGCTGATCGTAGTCGAGTGAGCTGGCGTCCAGCTGGCTGATGTCGTGATTTACCTTACGGGTGTGCGTGTCGGCGATCGCTTTGTCCAAGGAGGGGTCGTTGCCCGCCGGCGATTCCTTGATTCTTTGATAGAACGCAAGCGCTTGGGCGAAATCCTTTCGCTGAGTATGTAATTCGGCGATCGAGCGGACGAGTTTCATGTCATCCGGCTGGCGCTGGAGCCGCGCCTCATAGTCTCTAATCAGCTGGGTCGCTACGTCCTCTGACTTGAACTGCCGGCCCTCCTGCTCCAGCGCGACTGCTTCGTCCTTATTGCGCAGAATGTCCCGGTAGGATCCTTTCCCATCGGCCAGAGCTTCGTAGCCCTGCTGGACCAGTGTCTTTTGGGCGCTGAGGTTTTTGTACTCCATGGCTAGCTCGGTGTCTCCGGGGTTGCTGCGAATGAGCTCCAAATAAACCTGCTCCGCCTTGTCGACATTCCCCGAGGATCCCAGAGCCTGCGCGTAGCGGCGGGCTAGGTCCTGATCCTTTGGATTGGCCTTGCGGGCAATTTCGAGAGCGAAGCACGCGGTTCGCGGCAGATCGGCGGCGGCGGAAGCCTCGGCGAGGAGCTTATTTCCGGATCCGCTGTTGGGATCACCGGCAAGAATCTGCTCCGCGATCTGCATCGCCTCCACAGGATCTCTCCGCAGGGCGAGCTGGCCCTTGGCCACCAGCGGAGAGGAACTAGCCCCTCCAAGAACCTTCTTGAAAAAGCCGCCCCCCGTTCCGTGCTTCTTGATCTGTGCCGCCCTCAAAGCCTGCCGCGCTTCCAGGAATGCGGGCTCGCGGAGCACGACTTGCTCCAGGATGCTGATGGCATAATCAAGATTTTGCCGCTCCAGCGCGGTGGTCCCTTTTTGGTAAAAGTCGCGCAGATCGCGCGCGACTGCGGAAAACGGTTTCTCAGGCATAGTGGCAGATTAAGTTCAGTGAGCTGGTAATACAGCCTTCTTGCCGATCCAACAAGTCGGGAGGTGAAGACAAGTTCCGACCGGGTGCAATTAAAAGTGGGTGAGATCTGGATCCTTGCAGAAAGCCTGAATGGGTAGCGGCGTCTCGTGAGAGCGCCGCCAACTTCAATATCCGCGATGTGCCGACAGGAGTAGGTTCTCGGAACCTGTTCCCTCTCCCCTCCGCGTAATCCGCGGTAATAGCTCCTCCCTGGATCGGAAACGGGCAGGGCCGGGCTTAGCCGCGAAAAAGCGCAAGATACGCAGAAAAGAGGGGAACCCTGCACGGCCAACCTCTTTGCATCAGAGTCCGTCGGCCGCAGCCATTGGAAATAACTTTAGCCCCCTGGTGCTACTCCTTATTTTTCTTTTATGCGAATTCTGCGCCTCTTCGCGGCAAAACCCTGTCCCTGCGGTTCTCCCGTCGTTGCGTGGGTTGTCTTCTGTAGCGTGAGCCTTATCGGCCCATCCCCGTCCCACCCCTTCGAATAGGCGAGACTCCATTCTCACCCACTTTAAATCACACCCGTTCCGACCGCCTGGGAGTCCGCTTCTCACCCGCGCCGATGGACCGGGCCTTTGGCCCTCAGCAGTTCACCTTTTGATCCGCGGAGTCGCGCGCTGCGGCCGAGAACCGTCCGAATTCCCTGTCTACCAATCTGAAATAGGAACTGCTGAATCCTGCGAGTGCACATTTGACCCATCGATCTCCCTTCCTTATGCTCTGTCCCCTTGCGCTATGAACGTGATGATTTGTGACCCTATTTCGCCGAAGGGCATTGCCCTTTTTAAGCAACGTCCCGAGTTCAAAGTGACGGTGCTCGAGAAACGCCTCTCAGAAGCTGAGCTGCTTCCGCTGGTAACCGATGTCGAAGCCTTGGTGGTGCGCTCGGAGACCAAGATCACTCGTGCGCTGATCCAGGCGGCTCCCAAACTAAAGGTGGTGGGGAGGGCAGGAGTCGGGGTGGACAACGTCGATGTCGAGGCGGCGACTCAGCGGGGCATCGTGGTGATGAACACGCCCAGCGGGAACACGATTTCAACGGCCGAGCTGACGTTCTCGATGTTGATGGCGTTGGCTCGCCACATTCCCCAGGCGCACGGCTCGATGAAAGCAGGCGAATGGAACCGCAAAGCGTTTTCCGGAATCGAGCTCTACAACAAGACCCTCGGCATCCTTGGAATGGGCCGAATCGGTGCCGAGGTGGCGAAGCGGGCGCAGGTGTTCGGCATGTCAGTCATCGCCTACGATCCCTATCTTACCGACGCACGCGCCAAGGCGATGAATGTGGAGACGCTGTCACTCGACGAAATCTATGCGAGGGCGGACTTTATCACTGTGCACATGCCGATGACCGATGAAACCAAGGGCATGCTGAACTCCGCCGCCATGGCAAAGATGAAAAAAGGAGTCAGGCTCCTGAACTGTGCACGCGGTGGAATCATCGTGGAACAAGATCTCATCGAAGCCATCAAGTCGGGGCAAGTCGCCGGAGCCGCGCTGGATGTCTATGAATCAGAGCCCCTCGCTAAGGATCATCCCCTCCGATCGCTTTCGCAGGTCATCATGACCCCTCACCTGGGCGCGAGCACTGACGAGGCCCAGGAAAACGTGGGCATCGAAGTCGCCGAAGCGATCTCGGACTACCTTTTAAACGGAGCCGTTCGTAACGCGGTGAACCTGCCAAACCTCGACGCCAAGACCTACGCGCAGGTCAAGCCTTACTTGAATCTGGGCGAGAAGCTCGGTCGGCTGCTGGCTCAACTGGCACCAAAGCAGAACGATCGCATTTTTATCACTTACGGCGGCAAAGCTCAGGAACTGAGCACCACCGATCCCGTGACTCGCGCGATCCTTCGCGGTTTTCTCGAGTCCAGCGCCGGAAAAGATCTCAACTACGTCAATGTCCGGGCGATCGCCTCCGCTCGCGGGCTGACGGTCGAGGAGAAAAAATCGGACGAACCTGTGACCTTCAACGAATGGCTACATGTCGCGGTTTACTCGGGAACGGAAAAATTTTCTGCCGGCGGAACGTTCTTTGGTTCCCTCAACAACCCGCGCATCGTGCGGTTGCTCAGTCAACCGGTGGAGATCAGCCTGCAGGGTGTCTTCCTGCTGCTGAACAACAAGGACCGACCCGGGATCGTCGGATACCTCGGCACTTTGCTTGGCAAGCACGGCGTGAACATCGCTAGCCTGAGCCTGAGCCGCGACACAGTCGGCGGTCAGGCCCTCTCGATTTTCCAACTCGATACAGTGCCACCCCCGGCGATGCTCGAGGAGATGCAGAAAGATTCTGATATCAGCAATGTTCGCGTGGTGAAGCTCTAGCTCAACCGCACCGATTGATTCACACTCAACACACCCGTTTCCGTAGCCGACAACTCGATACCGTCATGAAGCACAATGTTCGTCCCTTGAAACAACCGATCCTGCTCACGCTGGCACTCTCGGGAATTCTCGCCGCCTTCCCCACCTTGGGCGCGGACACCTTCGGCGGTCTCTTCGGCGATCCGATCCTGGTCAAGGGCAAGAATGTCGAGGTCCGACGCAGCCAACTGGACGACGCCTTTATTGCGTTCCGAGCAAACCTCGCAGCGCGAGGCGAGGATATCCGCGACGATCAGCGGCTGGAGCGCGAGAACAGCCTGCTCGAACGCCTCGTCCTCACCCAAATCCTCTCCACCATCGCCACCGACGAGGATCGCAAAGCCGCAGGCGTGCTGGCCAAGAAATTTCTGGAAGACGCCCGCAAAGCCGCTGGTGACAGTGATGCCGCGTTCGAACGTCAGCTCCGGTCGCTTGGGTTGCAGGTGAAACAGTTCAGCGATCGGGTGACCGAGCAGTCGCTGGTTGAAACCGTGCTCGACCGAGTCTTGAAGTCCTCCATCACCATTCCAGAGGATCAGATGCACAAATTCTACGACGAGAACCCGGAGCGTTTTCGCCAGGCCGAGGTAGCCAAAGGAAGTCATATCGTGATGTACACCCGGGACCAATCGACGGGGACCGACCTGGCTGCCGATCTGGTAAAACCGAAGCGTGAGCGTTTGCAGAGAGCGCTTAGCCGCGCGCGTGCCGGTGAGGATTTTCAAGTTTTGTTAGCGGAATACACCGAGGACAAAGGCGCCGTCGAAAAGAAGGGTGAGTTCCTCATCTCCAAGATCAATCGTGTGCCGGAGGTTGAAGCGGTGGCCTTCAGCATGCCCCTGA
>JAYTTC010000562.1:0-4425 GCA_043745255.1 Verrucomicrobiales bacterium | reverse complement strand
GAATTGAAAAGAGCGTGGACGGCTCACGTTTTCTGCTCAAGCGCGGAAAGGATTTGCGGAAGGATCAGAGTTATTTCCTGTTCTCCCTGCGACAGGATCAGCTCGCGCGCACTTTGTTTCCACTCGGCGACAAGACCAAGAGCGACACGCGTGAAGTCGCGCGGCATTGCAATCTCAAGACTGCCGACAAGGAGGAGAGCATGGAGATCTGCTTCGTGCCGGACAAAGACTACGGACGTTTTCTCCAGCAATCCAAACTCGTGACCAAACATCGGGGAGACATCGTCGACATCCGGGGCCGAAAACTCGGAGAGCACGATGGAATCGAGTTCTACACCATCGGACAGCGCAAGGGGCTCGGCATCTCTTCCCCCAACCCTCTCTACGTGCTGGAACTCGATCCCGTCGGCAATCGGGTCATCGTGGGAGAAGACACCTTGCTCGATCGCGACGAATTGCGCATTGAACGCTGCAATTGGATCGCCTTTGAAACCCCTCCGGCTTCGATCGAAGTTCTGGCAAAGATTCGATACAACCATCCCGGTACCCCCGCGACCGTGATTCCCTCTCCTGATGGCACAGCCCTGGTGAAGCTGCACAGCCCTCAACGTGCGATCACCCCAGGGCAAGCCTGTGTGTTATATCAGGACGATCTGGTGGTGGGGGGTGGATGGATTCGGCGCTAGCAGGCCGTCGGACTTAGCACGTCGTTCCGCAAGGTGCCCGTCGGGGCGATCGATGGGTTCCAGGGTTTTCTGGGTGTCGGCCTGCTAGAGTTCAAAATCCGGCTGCCGGATTTTGACGAAACCCAATCGGACTCTTCAGAACCCGCCAATCTTGCCTGTTCGCAATCCCTCCACCCTGTCTTTCAGCCCATTCAGTATCGTGCGCCGTACCAGCGCATCTCCGCCCCGATCGTCCGATACGTACGACACTACAGAAGAGGGAAACCCTGCGAGGGCACGCCCGCTGCAGTTCTGTAGCGTGGGCCGTATCGGCCCATCCCCGCCCGGATCGTCCGATACGGACGACACTACAGAAGATGGAAACCGTGCGAGGGCACGCTAGCTGCAGTTCTGTAGTGTGGGCCGTATCGGCCCATTCCCCGTCCCACCTCTTCGAATAGGCGAGACTCCATTCTCACCCACTTTGAATCACACCCGGCCGATCTCGCGGGTCGTTTTGCCTCTTGCTCTTTGGGCAGGCGTTTTTAGAGTTCGACCATGGCTAGTAAAGATTCCGAGTCGGGTGTTCCGTCACGCGGCTTTGGGGACGTGATTGGCATTGGCCTCCTTACCGGGGCGCTGCTGCTCTTCGTGGCTCAGATCTCCTTTGATCGTGCCGACGTGGCCTTTAATCGGGCGGGACCGCCGCTTCCGATGCACAACTGGATCGGAGGGTTTGGAGCCAATCTTGCCAACGGGTTCTTTCTGCTCTTCGGCGTCGCGGCCTTCGTGATGCCCATTCTCCTCGCGCTCTTTGGTCTGGGGTATCTCTTGCAGTTGCTCTCTTACCTCAAGCATCGCTGGTGGGCAGCATTGCTGCTCTTGGTGGCGAGCATCGGACTACTTGATCTCTATACCGGTTACTTTCGTGCGCTTCAGAACAGTTTGAATGCTCCCAGCGCCGGTGGCTTGGTCGGCATGATGATGAACAACGGAGTGTTCAAACACTTTGGGACTCCCGGGGCCACCATTCTGTTCGTGGTGATTTATCTGATCGGGTTGGTCTTCCTTACCAAGTTTCAGCTCGGAGAGTGGCTGCGCAGTCGCATGAATCGCGAGGTGGACGATGAGGCGCTGACTCCCGCGGAACGCGACCTTGAACGTCGGAAGAAAGAGCTCGAGCGGCAGGCGGCTCGATTGCAGGAGCAGGTGGAGAAGAAAGACAAGGAACGCGGGAAGGAGAAGTCGAAGGAGAGTGTGGAGAAGCCGGCAATGGCCAAAGGTTCGGTCACCGCCACCGGAATCGGACAGGATCTCCAGCCTGTGCCCGAGCCGACGGTACGCGACTTGAGTGTCCCTCAAGCGCGCACTGGAAAGCTCGCAAAGTCAAAGCCCGTCATCGCGGAGGCCGACGAGAAAGTGCTGCTGGAAGGGGAAGTCATCACCGCCAAGGAGGTGCAGACCGCTGCCGCCGGTTCCACCGAGGCGATCTTAGGTCGGTCCTTTGGCGACAAGGTCCAGGACGCTGCAGGCAAGAAGCCAAGCGCTGAGAAGCCTGGAGTGTCCGTTGGACCAAGCCCCAAGTCAGCGGAAGGGGATGCGGACGCTCCTCCATGGGATGTGAAGGAGGACGCCGCCGCCGCCCCTGCGGTTCCGGTGGACAATGGAGTTTTCCACGACAACAGCGGTTCAAAGCCGCGTCGTCTGCTGCGCAAGTCCAAGCCGATCGCGGTTGCCGCCACCCCTAAGATTGGCAACTACCAATTGCCGTCGATGGATCTTCTAAACCATCCCGATCTGAGCATCAAGCCAACCGAGACCAAGGAGGAGTTGATGGCGAATGCCCGGCTGATGCAGGGAACGCTGGCTCAGTTCGACATTGAAGTCGCGCTCGGGGATATCACCAAAGGGCCGACCATCACTCGCTATGAGCTCCACCCCGCGCCAGGCGTAAAACTCGAGAAGATCTCCGGATTGGCGAACAATATCGCTGCCGCTCTCAAAGCTGAACGCATCAACATTCTTGCTCCGATTCCGGGCAAGAGCTCCGTTGGCGTTGAGGTTCCGAATAGCGTGAAGACCAAGGTCATCATGAGAGATCTTCTGGAGTCCGAGGAATGGCAGAACTCCAAGGCACGTCTACCGATCGCGCTGGGCAAGGATGTTTACGGACAGCCCATCGTGGGCGATCTGGCCGACATGCCTCATTTGATGGTGGCTGGGAGCACTGGATCTGGAAAGTCGGTGTGCATCAACGCGATCATCGCGAGCCTGCTCTACCGTTTCTCCCCCGAGCAGCTTCGTTTCGTAATGATCGATCCCAAGGTGGTCGAGTTGCAGCAGTACAACGCTCTCCCGCATCTGGTGGTGCCGGTGGTGACCGATCCCAAGAAAGTTGTTTTGGCTCTTCGCTGGGTGGTGAACGAGATGGAAAAGCGCTATCAGATCTTTGCCAAGGTCGGAGTGCGAAACATCAAATCGTTCAACGAGCGGCCGAAGAACCCTCCTCCTCCCAAGCCCTCCGAGCCTGAGCTTCCGCTGACCACCAAGAAGGAGCGGGTGGAAGTGAACTCTGAAGGCTTCGCGGTGGAACTCGACGAAGAGATCGTCGTGCCTCGCGACGAAGATATCCTGATTCCAGAGAAGCTCAGCTATGTGGTGGTGATCATCGACGAGTTGGCGGATTTGATGCTGGTGGCTCCTGCGGATGTGGAGATGGCGATCGCTCGCATCACGCAGATGGCGCGCGCGGCCGGGATCCATTGCATCGTCGCCACTCAGCGCCCGAGCGTCGACGTGATCACCGGCGTCATCAAAGCGAACATCCCTGCTCGCATCGCGTTCCAGGTGGCGTCGAAGGTGGACTCGCGAACGATTCTCGATGCCATGGGCGCGGACAAGTTGCTCGGCAAGGGAGATATGCTCTTCCTCCCTCCTGGAGCGGCCAAGTTGACCCGCGTGCAGGGTGTTCTCATCACTGATCAGGAGTTGCAGGCTGTGGTGGATCATATCGCCAAGCAGGCCAAGCCGAGCTATGAGCTGGAGATTCATAAGCAGCTGCAGAAGCCGGTCCGCGATTTCGACTCCGACGGAGGCAGTGGTGAGGATGAAGAGCTCATCGAGCAGTGCATCGAGGTCATTCGAAGCGAGCAGAAGGCCAGCGTTTCGCTGCTCCAGCGTCGGCTCAAGCTTGGCTATGGGCGGGCGGCCCGGATCATGGACGAGTTGGAGGATCGCGGCATTGTGGGGCCTAGCCGGGGTGCCGAGCCGCGTGATATTCTCATCGACCTGGACGGCACCGGGGCCGATGGCCTTTCTGCGAATATGCAGAACGACATTGCGCAATAGAGAACAGGTCCGATGAACTGCAGCTGGCGTGCCTTCGCACGGTTTCCATCTTCTTTAGCGTCGGCCGACACGGACGATCCGGACGGGGGATGGGCCGATACGGCCCACGCTACAGAACTACAGCCCGGCTTCTGTAGTGTCGTCCGTATCGGACGATCCGGGCGGGGGATGGGCCGATACGGCCCACACTACAGAACTACAGCCCGGCTTCTGTAGTGTCGTCCGTATCGGACGATCCGGGCGGGGGATGGGCCGATACGGCCCACGCTACAGAACTACAGCCCGGCTTCTGTAGCGTCGTTCAGAGCCCTGGTCTTTTTTGCGTCTCTTGCGCTTTTTCGCGGCTAAGCCCGGCCCTGCCCGTTTCCGATCCGGGGAGGAGAAACCTGTTCCGAGAACCTACTTCTGTCGG
>JAYTTC010000561.1:0-4442 GCA_043745255.1 Verrucomicrobiales bacterium | reverse complement strand
TATCATTGCCGCAGGAGCGGGTGCCGGGGCAGGAGCGGGTGCTGCTGCGGGCGGAATCAACAGCAACCCTCTGATCTATCAGGGCGAACTGGGCGCAGGGAACTCAGGCGTCACCTTCCTTACGCGTCCCGCGTACACGCAGGTGATCGGACAGACGGCGCGTAACTTTTTCCTCGCGGCAGGCGTGATCTTGGATCCGCCGAAGACTCTTTTCTACAATGACCGCAATGGGCTCCTGATGGTTCGGGCGACTCTCTCCGACCTGGATATCATCGAGCAGGCGATTCAGGTGCTAAATGTTCCTCCTCCGCAGCTGTCCATCAAGGCGCGCTTCGCTGAGGTGAACCTCAGTCAGAACAAGCAGTTGGGATTCGATTGGTATCTCGGAAATACGCTCTCCGCGAGTGGGAAAATTGGTGCTCAGGGTGGATCGGCCCCGTCCTTCCAGGGGGACCCTGGGATTACCTCTCCAGCCAACCCGACCGGAGTGTTCCCCGGACCTGATCCCAGCGGACTGAATCAAATCGCTCCCAGCGCGACCGACAATCTTTTGACCAGCGGACTTCGTAACAACGCCCCCGCATTGGGTACTCTGACCGGGATTCTGACCGATCCTCAGTTCCGCTTCGTGGTCCGTGCGCTCGAACAGCGCGGCGGCATCAATGTTCTCAATGCTCCTGAGGTCACCACCGTCAGTTCCCGCCAGACACAAATCAAGGCGGTGGACGTCAAGTTTGTGGTGACCAGTTTGGATCTCAATCAAACCTCTGGCGGTGGCGGTGGTGGTGGCACCACCGGTGGTACCACTGGCGGTCAGGGAGCTGTGGGTTCATCGATTCAACCGATCGCCACTCCCATCGAGTTAGGACCGGTGCTGGATGTTCTCCCCTATGTGTCGGCGGATGGTTACACCATCCAGATGACCATTATTCCGACGTTGAAGGAGTTCACTGGATACGATCTTGAGACGGCGAAGTTGTTCCAGGCACAGGCCCAATCCGTCGGTGGAGTTCCGACGGCCACGATTCGACAGAATATTCCGCTTCCGAATTTCCGGCTTCGCCAAGTGGCGACCACGGCGATCGTTTGGGACGGGCAGACTGTCGTTCTCGGCGGGCTGATCTCCGACAGTGAGACCAAGGTGAAGGACAAAGTTCCTTTCCTGGGCGACCTGCCGCTATTCGGCCGACTCTTCCGAAGTGAGTCGAACATCTCCAGCAAAAAGAATCTGATGATTTTCGTCACTCCGACCATCATCGATCCTGCCGGAAACCGTGTTCATTCAGAGGAGGAGATGCCTTTTGCCCGAACCGGGATTCCCTCGCAGAGCCAGAGTGCTCTGGGTGCAACTGCCGCAGCACGTTGATCGTTCCGCGTTTGATTCATATTGATACCAACACTGCCTATGTCTGTTCGCTCGATTCTACGGGTAATAGGCCAGGTCCTGGCCTTGCCTCTCACGGTTTGCACTTTGCAGGCCCAGGGTCTCCTGCCTGAGGGTGCGGAGTATTCCGTGGTGGGAACTCTGCCGGGTGATCAGGTCTTCCCCTCCGTCGCGCTAGGCGGATCAGGGGGCTACGCGGTTTGGCAGGATTCCTCTATTGACGGCAAAGGATTTGGAATTGCCGCTCGCCGCCTGAATTCCAATCTTTCAGGAGATGTTACCGCTCGATTCCTGGTAAACGAAACCACTGCATGGGACCAAGAACGTCCGTCGGTCGCCTTGTTTGGGGACGGGTCAGCGGTGATCGTTTGGCAAGGTGGACAGAGTGGCTCGCAAAAGATATTCGCTCGTTTTCTGAACTCTGCAGGCCTTTTTGTAACCGGTGAGCTGCCGGTGGGAGCTCTCGGAAAAGGAGATCAGCTGGACGCAGTCGTGACAGTGCTTGCGGATGGGAACGCGGTGATCACCTGGGCGGCTTTTGGGGTCGATGGAGACCTTCAAGGAATTTCTGCCCGGATCGTCGATAAGGCCGGTCACTGGGTGACGGATCCTTTCTTGGTGAACCAGTTCTACCAATACAATCAGCGCAATCCAGCCGTGGCTGCACTGTCGGGTGGAGGCTTCGCAATCACCTGGGTCTCAGAGCAGCAGCGCATTCTCGCCACAACCTCCCATTCAGGTGCCAGCGTCGATACTTATGCCCGAGTTTACAGCGCAGCGGGAGGGGCTCAGGGCGATGAGTTTCGTGTGAATAGATCCGATCTGATGACTGCCAATCCGAGCGTAGTCGGAACCGTTGATGGAGGGTTCGCCGTCGCGTACACGGAGGCCTCTGCGACGCCAGCGAACGGCTGGGATATTGTCGCGAGTTATTTTTCTGCAAACGGCATTCGAGTGGGTAATTCATTGGTTGTGAACAGTCACTTGAAGGGATCCCAAATTGTCCCATCGATCGCAGCATTCGGTGAACGCCAGTTGGTGGTTTGGACGTCAAGGGGTCAGGATGGAGACGGCGATGGCATCTACGGCCAACTCCTGCGCAGCGGGGCGAAGATTGGCGACGAGTTCCGAGTGAACACGGTGACTGCAAGCCGTCAGATCCAGCCAACCGTCGTCGCTCAGGGAACCGATCGCTTTCTTGCGGTTTGGAGCAGTTATGTCGGCCGAGCGGGCTTTGACCTTCGCGCCCAGCGCTATTCGTTCTCCGCCTCGGTGCCCACACCTGATGCTCCTCTGGTGTCGTCGCTCACACCTTCGTCTTTGCAGGTGGTTTGGCCCGCATTGGAAGGATTCTCTCTCGACCACTACGAATACAAGATGAACGACGGCGCTCCGAGTTCCGTAGACACCACCGTCGTCGCGATTCCTAATCTGACGCCTCTGACGTCCTACGCCTTTCGTTTGCGCTATGTGCTTCGCAGCGGCGAACAATCGCTGTGGTCCGCGGTCGGAACAGGTATCACCTGGGGCTCAGACGACAATTTTGATGGTCTCCCCGACAACTGGCAGCAGGCCTACTGGGGAATGGATGAGTCCCTGTGGCCGGCCGGCAATCTCGACAGTGATCATGATGGAGCCAGCAATGCGCAAGAGTTCCGAGCTGGGACCAATCCGGTGGACGCCGGGAGTGTGCTTCGCCTGACGGTTCACCACAAAGCCGGAGTTGCCTGGCTGGAGTGGAACACGGTTCCCGGTCTCGTTTACCAAGTGCAGGGTTCGAAAGTGATGCCGCCCGTGTGGACCGACATCGGTGGACTGCGGTTGGCAAGAGGAACGAGTGATAGCGTTGTGTTGCCACACTTTGATCGATCGGGAGTTTTCCGCGTGATACGGATTCGGTAGGGCGGTCAGAGAGAGTGATTATGATTAAGATCCGCAGCTTGATATTAGGGTTGCTCTGCTGCCTGAGCGGCTACTCGTCGCAGGGGTTTAGCTTCCTCGGACCCTTTAAGTCTTGGCAGGTGAAGGGCATTGGTTACGACGGCTCTCTCGGAGACATCGGCGGGCCGATGTTACCCAGCGAGGGCTATCGGTGGAATGTGCCAACCCTTTATTACGCGTTTGACCGATCCTTTCTGGAATATTTTGGCCCCAGTGGAGTCGCTGCGATCGATGAGGCGTTTAGTTATTTGAATGCATTGCCTGCCGCATCTGGGATGTCTGCTGACCTTAGCGAATTTCCATTGAACACGCGTCAAGTCAACTATGAAGCCCAGGCTCTGGGGTTGACGGATCTCAAGTCGCTTGCCATGTCCACCATCCTCGAGGAACTCGGTTTGGCTAGCGCTGAGCACTACGTTTGGACGCTGGCAGGGCGGGAGACTGTGGGGTCGCCCACGATTACCAACTACACCGTAGTTCGATATAATTTCGACCCCGTCACGCTCACTCCCTCCAGTTACGTGAATGGCGCACTCTACAGTTACTATATCGCGGAGTATGACTTGGGAGGACTCGTTGCCACCGCCCCTGAGATCAAGATCGGTGATCTTCGCACGGCTGGCTTCACCTCGGTGGCTGGGGGTGGGGATGGGGGAGGGTCGGATTCTGGACTTTTTATCGAGCAGGATCCGATCTCTGGTGGACGCATTTCGGCCTACACCGGAACTAGGGATGGAGAGTATTTCTTCGGGCTGACTCGCGACGATGTGGGGGGCCTGCGCAGGCTCTACGGTCCCAACAATTTCGCGGTGGAAAACGTGTTGGCCTCGGTGAACGGCTCGGGAGGCGGAGCATGGACCCCGGTTGGCGGGACGAACACAGTAACGACCAACTCTGTTGCTGCCGCGCTGCGCCCGGGCGTCAATAAGCTCGCCTTCCAGAAGGTGATTTATGACTCAGTGCTGGGTCAGACCTTCGCCCCGTTTACCGCTCGCTACACCGATTATTACGTTACCAATTCTCAAATGCGCTCGCGGAGTCTAAGTCGCCGGATCACTCAGGCCGATATCGTTTTTACCGTGTCTGACCTTATCCTGGCGGGTGGTATCGTTCCCGC
>JAYTTC010000560.1:0-4445 GCA_043745255.1 Verrucomicrobiales bacterium | reverse complement strand
TCCTCGACCTCGGGAATGTGTGCGCACTTGGCTAGCGCTTCGCTGTAGCCGTGGCTCTTCAGCCAGCCCGCATCAGGGTGATACTGCATGGCCTTCAGTCCACCATAATCGAAGTCGAGCTCGATCGTCACCGCGCGCAGCCTGGCGAGCGCCGGCTCCGGGACCACGATAGTGATGGCGACCAAGCGCGCGGTGAGGAGCTTGAGCGCGCGTTCCCCCTTTGCCGCGCCATCGCCCCGCAACAGTCGGTCATCCACGCGCACGTTCCAGCCTTCGATGTCGCGCTGAGTGTGCGCAGTGGGCAGGGCCGGCTCTTGGTTGGGAGCAACCCAGCGCACTGCATTTTCCACTACTCGCAGCGGCTCAGCTTGTTGGAAGACCGGAAACGTTTCGTGACCCGGACGGAAGTAGAAGACGCTCCCTTTGCCCACCTGCCATGCACAGCCGCTGCGGAAGTGCTCACCCTTGTCCCAACGTTCCTCGAAGACCACCGCGTCCGGCTTAGGCACGTGGAACGGCTCGTCGTACATCTCCGTTTGCTTCACGTCCCAGTTCAACGGCAGCCCGGCGGCAATTGGATGTTCAGGCAGCAGCGTCGCGACGTGACTCGGCGCGCCGTCGCCGCGATACGCCGGGAAGATGCAGCCCGGCAACGTGAGCTTCCAAACTCCATCCTCCAGACGCAAGGCCGGGGAGAGAGGGGCACCCCGCGGTGGAACTTTACCATGGGGGTTCTGGTTGGAGTACTCGAACTTGGCCGTGGCGCGGTCCGCGGCGGGAATCTGCGCAAGCGCGTCATCCTTGGCCCGTTCCTGCATCAGTCGCACGAATGGCCGCGCCCAGTGCGCCGAGTGAAGCGCGATGAACCCCAATTTCCCCTCGCGCACGCGCGACACGACGCGTTCCACGTTCTCATCCGTCACCAAGTGGTTCTTTTGGTGACTCCACCAGATTACGACATCGACCTCATTAAGGGTCGCCTCATCGAGACCCTGCCACGGTGAAGCAAGTGAGACGTTCCTCACCACGAAACCAGGTTGCGCTGAGAGATGCGCTGCTATGGTTTCGCCAAGGAACTTGTCTCCATAAGCTCCCTTCTGCTCCAGCTGTTGTTCATCCCACATCAGCACGCGAACAGGGCGCGGAGCGGCGGCAACCAGAGTGGCTGGCATGAGGAGAAGAGCGGCGGCGCAAATGGAGAGCAGCAAATTTGTTTTGCCAAAGAGTCGTGTTTTCATGGAATTGTTTTGGTCTGCTGTTTTGGGACTTGGTTCACTGTTTCGTCCCCAGCCACGGTGCCACCTTCTCCACCCAGCGCGCCGCGTGCTCGCGCAGTCCGAGGCCGCTGAAGTGAACGCCTCGGCCGCCGTCATCACGAAACTCCCCTTTGAGCGCGTCCGTGTCGGGGCCTTCGAAAGCGAGGCCGCTTTTCCAGAGCGAAGCCTGGGCGGCACGGATGTCCGGCGAGGCTTCCTCGCCGGGAACGTGATAGCTGGCTTGCGCTACAAACCACGGCGAGTCCCAGCGGATCTCGCGGCGCGAGACGTGGATGAGTTTCTCCATGTATTCGCGGTAGAGCGAGCCCCGCAAAGTGCGCGTCGCATCGTGCTGGTTCGCGACAGAATCGCTGAATTCACCCCTGATGGTCAGTGTTCCCCGTCTCTTCGAAGTGCGTTGGACGACTTGATAATCCAACGGCGAGGACAACGTCATCACTGGGCCAGCATGGGCCTTCACGAAAGTCACAAGTTCGCGGCACTGGAAAAATCCGGGCCCCATGTTGTGCCCTTGACCGGGCGGAACAACCAACTGCATCGAGCCACCGAGCAAGGTGTAGCGCTCCTTCACCAGACCGGAAATCGCGGGCCCATCTTCTAGCGACCCGAGATGACCTCCAAATTCGCCGACCCAAAGCCACGGATTTCCCGGCGCAGGCTGGGCCGGAACTTTCAGTGACAGGATCTTTCCTTCAATCGTGATGTTCTCGACTTTCGCCGCCTGAGCGGACACTGCTGCAAAAAGGAAAACCACCCATAGTGATACGCTTTTCATTCAGTTTGATGCTTTCGCTTGTTTCGTCGTGCCGGGCTCTTGAAACGGCCCTTCGACTTTTCGCAGTAATCAGGTACGGGCTCGGCGTTGTCACTGGATGCCCTTCATGGGATGTATTTTCAGATTTTTGCCCTATCGATCGGCACTTCACAAAACGTGAGCGCGGCGATGCCGTTCTTGCGGTAGAGGACAGTCTTGTGGTCCAACTCTTGTCAACCAAATAGGTCACCGTGTTTGCTTCGGAAGGAGCTCGAGCCTGAGGGTAAGGTCAGCCATTGACGGGTGTCGGGAACGGGCAGGGCCGGGCTGCAATCTGTAGCGTGGGCCGTATCGGACGATCCCCGTCCCACCTCTTCGAATAGGCGAGACTCCATTCTCACCCACTTTTAGTCACACCCGAAGGTGGCCGGGAGCAGTCATTTACTAGTTTTGGATGAATTAGCAGTTTGTTGTAAGTGAACATAAATTCGTCTGGAGTGCACAAAATAGAGCAAACATTTAAACGGCTCTTCGCGTACTCGTGTGGGTAAATTTGGGGTATAAAAGTGTATTTGAGGCCCTGTAGATGGGCTCAGAATGAGTTTTCCGGCCCTCAGAGTTCGTGCAGCATGAACTCATGGCATCGAGAACACGCAAACGGAGACTCCAGGAAAGCTATCGGCACAAAGGATTTCACCCTGGCTCGACGGTCCATGGGATCTTCGGCAAACCCACAGCGCGTGTTCTCCAACTGACACGGCGCCGAAAAAAACAGCCTGCGGCGTGTGTGGATTGTGGCACGTGTCCTACTACGATCAGAGGCTGCGCCGGATTCGTGACCTCTCCTGTGGAGACACCGAGGTTTATCTGGAGGTAGCCGTGCGGCGAGTGGCCTGTAGATCCTGCGACGCGGTGAAGAGCGAGCGATTGGATTGGCTCGCGGACAATCCGTTTTCCACCAAGCGTTTTGCGTTCTACGTGGGGAGGCGTTGTCGAGCGGGGTCCATCAAGGACGTGGCTCGCGAACTTCGCTTGGACTGGCACACGGTCAAGGAGCTTGAAAAGCAATACATGAACGAGCAACTGCGGCGTCTGGGCCAGCCCGGTCCCCAGGTCATCGGCATCGACGAGATCTCCATCCGCAAAGGCCACACCTATCGCATCGTGGTGAGTGACTTATTGCGGCTTCGGCCGATCTGGTTCGGAGGCAAAGATCGGTCTGAGGAAAGCATGGCTTTGTTTTACGAGAGCCTGGGTGCCCGGAAGAGAAAGGGGATTTATCTGGCAGTGATGGACATGTGGAAACCCTTTCGTAATGCGGCTAAAACGCACATTCCTCAGGCTCGCATCCTCTTCGACAAGTTCCATGTGATCGGACACCTGGGCAAGGCTCTGGACGAGGTTCGTAAGAGTGAATACGCGCGACTGACCGGGAAGAATCGCCAATTCATCAAGGGTCAGAAATACACGCTTCTCTCCAACCGTGAAAACCTGACCCTGGAGGGGCGCCGAGCTTTGGCCAAGCTGCTCAAGGCCAATCAGCGATTGAATGTTGCCTATCTCCTCAAGGAGTCCTTTGACCAACTCTGGGACTATGAAAGGGAAGCCTGGGCTCGACGCTTCTTTGAGAACTGGAAGAGCGCACTCAAATAGCAGCGACTCAAACCCTATGAGAAGTTTGTTCAACTGGTGGAACGTCACTGGGACGGCATCGCGGCCCACTGCGATCCACGGAACAAAGTGTCGCTTGGATTTGTGGAAGGTTTTAACAACAAGATCCGGGTCATTCAGCGACGAGCGTACGGGTTGCGGGACCAGGAGTTCGGCACTGACGGTTTTCTGTCCCTGGCGATGGCCGGGGTGGGCGCTGGCGAAGGGGTCCCTGCAAGGGGATCAGATCGCCGCTCCAGCAAGCCTCAATTAGGACGCTGGAATCCAAGCGCTAGACACAGATGGGTGACTGAACGAACCGCTTCAATTGAGGCGGTCCGGAATCAAAAGACGAAGCTGCAGGTTCGGATCAAGCCGTTCGAGTGTCGACTCAGTCCGTAGTATCGAGCCCAAACTGTGAAGTGATAAACAAATTTGGGGACGGAAACATTTTGTCTCTTGACCCAATACTCCAATGGGTGACCCCAACGGCTTTTCCGGCGCAGCGGCAGGGGGCGTCGGTGCCTCTCTCAGCCGCTCGGCTAGTTCGCTCGCTTCAGGGGGGAGAGTTATTTTCGAAGTCTTCGGTTCGTTTGTCATAGTTCACCGCCAACCCTAGCGGGAACTCAAAATCAAGTTACGCACCCTTGCCGAAGCAACACGGAGAATCAACGTTTCAGCCAGGCTGCTCCGCAGTGGTGACAGCCCACACGTTCTCATTTCCTAGCCACCTCCCCGCGCCTGCCCGGTGGACAGCGGCACGA